>NZ_CDRRUH010000098.1:0-2251 GCF_977045365.1 Fusicatenibacter sp. | reverse complement strand
TTTTCGGCATGGTAGACTCCGGCGAGGACTGGGATTACCCTGACGGATCTGATCCGCGTTATCCGCTGCGCAGCGGCATCACAACGTCGACCGGCTACGACGATGAGGTACTCTCCTACCTGGACTCTCTCGGTGTCACCTCCGATAATCTGCAGTTTTATGTTGCAACACATCCGCACAGCGACCATATTGGAACCGGCGATACCATCGTGCGGCTGTATTCCCCCGACCGGGTTTATCTGCTCCCGTATGATGACAGTTATGTCTATAATACTGCGCGTCTCTGGGACAATCTTTATGTCTACGACCAGCTTCTCACTGCTGTAGAAGAGACTGAAGGCGTGACCCTGATCCAGCATCTGAATCCCGGTGCCGCCTCCGCAGAAGAAGGATCTCCTGATTTTGCTTTTGGAAATTTCCAGATCCAGATTGTCAACTACGAGGAAGATTATCTCACAAGTCCAAAAGAGGACGCCAACCAGTTCTGTCTTGGTGTAATTGCCTCCGCAAACGGCCACCGCGCTTTTCTGACGAGCGATATCGACGACGTCGAGGGCGATGCCAGCCGGATTGTTTCGAACTACGGGCTGTACAGCATTGATCTGATGACTTCCAATCATCACGGATATCCGAATGCTGTCGATGCAGACTATCTTGCTGCCGTCAACCCGGAATATTTTATCCAGACCGGTGACTTCCGTATTATGGATAACGATACCGTCGAGACCCTGACCTCTCTGGGGCTGCGCGTATTTTCCACGACAGAATATTCCGGCGATCTTCCGGCAGTCATTGCTGACTTTTCCGGTTCCGCGGTCACTTCCAACGTGGATGATACCTATGAAATTTACCGTGGCCGTTCTTCCAAGCTCGTTGCTTATCATGACGGCATCCCGTACAGCGGATTTTTCACCCGCGGCGGACAGAAATATTATGCAGACAGCAGCCATTTTCTCGTATGCTCCACTTCCTGGCGCGACACAGAAACGGGCATCGAATATACCGCTGATGAAAACGGCGTGATCACAAACGAACGCCACGTCATCGGCTGGATAAAACGGGATGGAAAATGGTATTACTACAACGATGACGAAACACCGTATACCGGCTGGCTCACCCTCGACCACAAAACGTATTACCTCGGCGCGGACGGCGTTATGGCAACAGGCTGGCTTCTGCTTGACGGAGATTACTATTATTTTTCCGGCAGCGGTGAGATGCAGACCGGATGGCAGTTTATCAGCAACAACTGGTACTATCTCGCCAAGGATACCGGTATTATGTATTCGTCCGGATGGCACGCTGATCCGGAGACCAAAACGATGTACTATTTTTACACATGGGGAGGTGCCGCACGCAATACGACACTTACCTTAAACGGTTACCGCGTCAAATTTCTTTCCTGGGGCGGTATTTCCGGCAGCACCTGGCTGTACCATGACGGTGCCTGGTATTATGTACAGAAATATTCCTGCCTAACCAATGGCTGGTATCAGATCGATGGCGCCTGGTATTTTATGAATGCGGACGGTTCCCTGAAGCAGAACGAAAGTTTCCTGTATGACAACAATCTCTACTTTGTAAATAAGAGTGGAAAAATGTATCAGAACCAGTGGCTGAAATGGGATGGAAACTATTATTATCTCAGAAGCTGGGGCGGTGCCGTACACGAAGGCTGGCTGCTGCTTCAGAATAAATACTATTATATTAATGAGGACTGTACACGGAAAACGGATGAAGCCTTTACGTATGACAATAATCTTTATTTTGTTGATGAAAACGGTGTCATGCCGACAAACCAATGGGTGATCCGGGACGGTGTCTGGTACTTTACCTACAGCTGGGGCGGTGCGAGAAAATCGCAGTGGTACTATTATAAAAATAACTGGTACTACTTCAACGATGATGCTTCCATGCAGACCGGCTGGGCAGAAATTGATGGAAAAACATATTATTTCCAGAGCTGGGGCGGATGCGTCACCGGGACGAAAAAAATTGACGGAACAACGTATGTGTTTGATAAAAACGGTGTTCTGCTTTCCGAAAAAGAAAGCTAGAAAAATCCATATAAAAATGCGGCAGAAACGAAAATCTCATTCGTTTCTGCCGCATTTTTTATAAATTTCTTTTCCGGAACAGTGCACGAACGCACTGCCGGTAAATTCCGGTTCCCAGAAACAGGGTCAGATAGGCGATTTTCCGCCCGTTCGTGAAGTGATCGCCTTCCAGTACCAGAAGCGGATGCTTTTTA
>NZ_CDRRUH010000097.1:0-2251 GCF_977045365.1 Fusicatenibacter sp. | reverse complement strand
ACGAACATCATGCGGTACTGATCGGTTATTTCTGTTATATTTTTCATGAGAGATGGGCACTTGGAATTCCGTTTTGTTACATCTCTATGTTTAAAGAGCCGTGGGCTCTGCTTGGATTTGGACTGACGCTTACTTACAATGGAGAGCGTGGAAAACAGAATAAGTTAGTAAATTATCTTTTCTATCCGGTGCATTTGCTGATTTTAGGAATCATAAGAATGTATCTTGGAATTTAAAAAGAGGGTGTAAATGTGAATGCATTTACGCCCTTTCGCTTCTATATTTGAGGACCTTTCATCTTAACTATAGCAAACCTCTTAAATAATGCAGTCCCTTTACAGCGGTGATAAAATATAGTGTAGGAGATGATAGTATGCTACACAATGAAGCTAGAAAACTGGTATTGGAGGCCTGGGATAAAACTCATAATGCCAGGGAAATTGCAAAATATTTTTCAGTAAATGAAAGCACCGTATACCGCCTTATAGAAGAGCATGCACGCACTGGCAGTTATGAGACCAGAACGCAGCTGAGAGGCCGGAAAACAATTCTTACAGAAAAACAGCACCACGATATTCTGGAACTTGTACAAGAACAACCAGATATCACAATGAAGGAATTTGCGAGAAACATCAAAACGGAAGCAGAGTTTCCGAACTCGCAGAGGAATATGCTTTATCGGAAAAGAGCATTCAGCGGATCCTGCGCTGCACAGCAGCAGGCGGAAAAAATACGGACTGAATACAAAAACGGAAAGACAGCCATGGAAGAACCCCCGGGCTGTCTTTTGTATTTCTGTTGCTTTTTTTCCGTTTTTCCTTGCATTTCAGAAAGATGCTGTTATAATAAGAGAAAGTGAATAAATATACATCACATGAGGAGAGAAGGAGATTATTATGAAAATGAATTTTGCAAAAAAAGCAACAGCACTTGCAATGTCTGTTTTGTTTGCTGTTTCGATGGCAGGATGCGGAAGTTCTGCATCTACCGCAAAGAAAGTAGAAGTAACATCCGTAGAGGATCTGGCAGATCTGAAGATTGGTGTACAGACCGGAACAACAGGTGATTCTCAGGCGAGCGATGCCGTTAATGCAGATTCCCAGATGCAGCGTTACAACAAAGGCGCCGATGCTATTCAGGCACTGAAAAACGGAAAGATTGATTGTGTTGTCATCGATTCCCTGCCGGCAGAAAAATTCGTTGCAGCAAACGATGATCTGAAAATTGTAGAAGGCATTTTTGATACCGAAGAGTACGCGATGTGCTTCAAAAAAGGAAATGAGTTAAGAGACGAGTTCAACACTGCATTGGCAGAGCTGAAAGAGGACGGAACTCTTGATGAGATCATGAGCAACTACATTGGTGATGAAGTCGGCCAGCATCCGTATGAGTCCCCGGCAGACGTGGACCGTTCCAACGGAACGCTTACCATGGCAACCAACGCTGAGTTCGAGCCGTGGGAGTACAAAGAGGGAACCGATATCGTTGGTATCGATGCTGATATTTCCCAGGCGATCTGTGACAAGCTTGGCTATGAGCTGAAAATTGAGGATATGGCATTTGAAACTATCCTTGCATCCGTCAACAGCGGAAAAGCAGATTTCGGCGCAGCCGGAATGACCGTTACTCCGGAGCGTGAGGAGAGTGTTGATTTCACCGATACTTACGCAAATGCAACGCAGGTTGTTATTGTAAGAAAGTAATCTAATAAGAGGAAAAAGAGCGGCTGTCCGCCAGGCAAAATGGTGCAGCCGCTCTTTTTGCAGGAAATGAAACCACAAAGGAGAGATGTATTCTATGGAAAATTTACAGCATCAGTTTAACCGCTACTTTGTAGACAACGGTGCTACAGAGTGGTGGCTGACCGGTCTGAAGACGACGCTGCTTGTCACGGTAATTGCACTGTGCATCGGTGTTGTGCTCGGACTTCTCATCGCGCTGATCCGTTCGACACACGAGCAGACCGGTAAATTAAAACTTTTGAACATTGTGGCACGCGTCTATCTGACGATTATCCGCGGAACGCCGTCCATGATTCAGATTCTGTTTTTCTATTCCGTTATTTTTGCAACCGTAAACCTGAACAATATCGTGATCGGCGGAATTGCATTCGGTATTAACTCTGGTGCGTACGTTGCCGAGATCTTCCGTTCCGGAATCATGTCTGTGGATAAAGGACAGACGGAAGCGGGACGAAGCCTTGGTTTAAATTCGGCACAGACCATGCGTCTGATTATCATTCCGCAGGCGT
>NZ_CDRRUH010000096.1:0-2387 GCF_977045365.1 Fusicatenibacter sp. | reverse complement strand
ATCTGGGGATGAAAAAAATCTGGAAAGAGAAGACGGGAAAGATCATTACCATTCTGGGAGCGGTGCTGGAAGTGCTGTTTCTGGCGTTGTTGTTTTTTACGTTTGCGGCGAATGGGATGTTTTAAGATTGGAATTCAGGAAAGGATAGTGTATAATCGAGAAAAGGACAAATTCCGAAAGCAGGTGTGATGGATGGAAAAAGTAATCAGTATAGGAAAACAGAATTTTGCATCCTTAAGGGAAAACCATTATTTCTTTGTGGATAAATCTCACTTCATCAAGGACTGGTGGGAAAACGGGGATGAAATCACCTTGATCACCCGCCCCCGCCGCTTTGGCAAGACACTGAATATGAGCATGCTGGACTGCTTTTTTTCTAATAAATATGCCGCCCGGGGCGATCTGTTTGAAGGACTTGGCGGTTGGAAAGAAGAAAAATATCGGGAACTGCAGGGAAAGTATCCGGTGATCTTTTTGAGTTTTGCAGCCGTGAAAGCAGATCAGCTTTCGGAAGCAAAAATTCAGATCAAACAGCAGATTGCGAGAGTGTATGAAGAAAACCGTTATCTTCTGGATGGGGATCTGCTGAGCGGAAATGAGAAGAAAGCATACAACGAGGTCAATCTGCATATGGGTGATGCGGAGGCCGCAGCGGCGCTCAACAATATGAGTATGTATCTGGCGCGGTATTACGGCAGAAGAGTGATTATTCTGCTGGATGAGTACGACACGCCGATGCAGGAAGCGTATGTCCATGGCTACTGGGCGGAATTTACAACGTTTGTGCGGAGTCTGTTTAATGCGACGTTTAAAACGAATCCTTATCTGGAACGTGCGATGATGACCGGAATCACGAGGGTTTCGAAAGAAAGTATTTTTTCTGACTTAAATAATCTGCGTGTGGTGACGACGACATCGGATCTGTATGCGGACTGTTTTGGATTTACCGAAAAGGAAGTTTTTGCATCTCTGGACGAGTTCGGAATGGGAGACAAAAAGGAAGTTGTGAAGCAGTGGTATGATGGATTTATCTTTGGCGGACACCGCGATATCTACAATCCATGGTCGATTACCAATTATTTAAAAGAAAAGAAATTGCGCCCGTACTGGGCAGATACGAGTTCGAACGGTCTGGTGGGAAAGCTGATCCGCACCGCCTCGCCGGAAATCAAAGAGTATATGGAAGATCTACTGAACGGACAGGCAGTCACGGTGAACTTTGATGAGCAGATGGTGTTTGAACAGCTGGATTACAATGAAAATGCAATCTGGAGTCTGCTGCTCGCGAGCGGTTATCTGAAAGCGGAAGAGGTGGAGTATCGTGGAATTACTTTGAAGCCGTGGTATCAGCTCCGTATCACCAATCTGGAAACGGTGAGCATGTTTGATGATATGTTCCGCGGATGGTTTGAAGCATCGGAAGCGGGGTACAGCAGTTTTGTAAAAGCACTGATGCAGGGCGATCTGGAAGCGATGAATTATTATATGAATAAAGTGTCCCTTGCGACCTTCAGCCATTTTGATGTCGGCGGGGAGAACAGTGAAAGTCTGGAGCCGGAACGATTCTATCATGGCTTCGTCCTGGGACTGATGGCAGAACGCGCAGAGTGTTATCAGATCCGGTCGAATCGGGAAAGTGGATTTGGACGGTATGATGTGATGATGATTCCGAAGAATAGAGAAAAAGATCCGGCGATTATTATTGAATTTAAAGTCTGCAGCCGGGTAAAAAAGGAGACACTGGAAGATGCGGTGCAGGAGGCTTTAAAACAGATCGTGGATAAAAAATACGACGCAGAACTGGTGGCCCTCGGCGTGCCGCAGGAAAGGATCCGGCATTATGGGTTTGCATTTGCGGGGAAGAATGTGTTGATTGGAGCAGAATGAGAGAAACGGGTGATGAAGGTCATCCGTTTCTTTTGGCGTAAAATGGTATTCCTATTGACTCACTATGATATAGATAGTATGATAAATTTAATTTTTAAAATTTATTTTTACGTGAGGATATTTTATCTATGAAACGATTTTCTTCCACTACCTTAAAAACTGCTTTCGTAAAATCCATCCCGATTTTCTGCAGCTACGTTTTCGTCAGCATGGCCTACGGCATGATGATGGCATCCGCCGGCTTTCCCTGGTATGATTCACTGCTGGTAAGTCTGACGGTCTATACGGGCGCGTTCCAGTTCGTTCTGATTACGTTTCTTTCTAGCGGCGCTTCCCTCATCACCATTGCGCTCACTGCACTTCTGATGAACAGCCGCCAGAGTTTTTACAGCATTACCTTCCTGAAGGAATTCAAACAGATGGGGCACCGCAAGCTGTACATGATTCACACGATGACCGATGAGACATACGCCGTAAACTGTACCTTAGATCTTCCTAGG
>NZ_CDRRUH010000095.1:0-2746 GCF_977045365.1 Fusicatenibacter sp. | reverse complement strand
TCGACACCCATCTGGGAGTTCTGGTAAATAAAGTTTAAAAGCTCTGCATCTCCACTCATCGTGCATCTTCCTTTCTTGCTTTCTTTGGTGGTTTCATGAAAAAGTATTGCCGGAAATCGGGGCAAATATACCTGATTTTAATTGTAATTTTACAGGGGAAAAAGTATAATAAAAGCATCGGAAAAAGAGTACGAAAAAGCGGGAAAAACCGCAGAAAAACGGAAAGGAGAAGAAAAAAATATGCAGTTATTTTATACCCCGCAGCATGCTCGTGTCGGCGATGTGATTCCTTATTATGAAGATGGGAAATTCCACCTTTTTTATCTGAAAAACTGGAATCCATATTTCGGCAGCGACAGGAAAGAAGGCTGGCATCTGCTAAACACAAAAGATATGGTGCATTACGGGCCGGAGACGGCAATTGGGATTCTGGGAGGAACGGGATCTGTCATCAAGGCAGATGGGATTTACCATTTATATTACTGCGTCTTTGAACAGAATCCGCAGCGGCAGTACGTCTGCCACGCGACGAGCCGTGATCTGGACAGTTGGACGAAACACGAAGAAGAAACATTCGGACCGGACGAAACGATCTATCTGCCGACCGACTGGCGCGATCCATACGTGTTCTGGAATGAGGAAGAAAACTGCTGGTGGATGCTGCTGTGCGCGCAGAGCCAGGGAAAAACAGGCCGCCGCGGCTGTGTAGGCTTATGTAAATCTGCCGATCTTCACCACTGGGAGTGCTGTGAGCCGCTGTATGCACCGCATGCGAGCATGTCGGCATACGAATGCCCGGATATGTTTTACGAAAACGGCTGGTGGTATCTGATCTTTTCGCAGTTCACAGACCGTTTCCAGACCATTTACCGCATGAGCCGTTCCTGCCATGGACCATGGAAACGCCCGAAAACAGATTCCTTTGACGGTCGTGCGTTCTACGCGGCAAAAAGCTGCGGGGATGGAAACCACCGGTATCTGTTCGGCTGGAATCCGACAAGGACACAGAACACCTGGAATTTCGACCCGGATCCGAACCACGAGGGATACGATTACAAAACATATGACTGGGGCGGTACGCTGATTCCGCATGAAATTTATGCACGGGAGGACGGCACACTGGCGGTAAGACCAAATCCGGCGCTGAAAGAGGTTCTGACCATTCAAAATGACGTAAAGTGGGCACCGATGAACGGCGCGTGGGAGATTGGTGAAACATCTGCCGTTGTTGATACGCCGTATGCTTATGCGTCTGCACTCAGTGAAAACGATGTTCCGCATCAGGGCTGTCTGGCATTTGATTTCACGTTTTCGGAAGGAACAGAGCGTTTTGCCGTGGCACTGCAGGTGGATGAGGAGTTTGCGAGAGGCTACTATTTCTACTTAGATCCGAAGCGGCAGCGTCTGGAGTACAAGAGCGCAATCCGTATGCATGAGCAGGGCGGATGGACGTTCCAGTACGATGTCGAGCTGGAGCGGCCGCTGGAACTGATTCCGGGGAAAACGTATTCCATGGAAATTTATATCGATGAGTCTGTGATGGAAGTCTATGTGGGCGGAACAACGGCTCTCAGTGTGCGCGCGTATGACTTGCACGACCGGAAGTTTGGTCTTGCTGTATCTGACGGAAAGGTGCGCTTTGAAAATATTCAATTGACAACGATGGGAGGGTGAGCGGATGAGTCTTTATTTTCGACCGGAAAAGGCAGTGCTGGGTGATGTGATCCCCTATTACGACAATGGTGTTTTTAAACCGTTTTATCTTCGCAATTACCGTGCGAACCGGGATGAACAGCATCAGGACAGCTGGGTGATGCTGAGCACGACAGATCATATTCATTATACGGAGCATGATACAAAAATTGTGGGCGGCACGGGTTCTGTGATCAAAGTGGATGGCCTGTATCACATGTTTTACTGTACCTTTCAGAAGCTGCCAGAGAAGAACTACATGAATCACGCCGTCAGCACCGATCTGGATGTGTGGACGGAAATCCCGGAGGACCGCTTCGCATCGGATGATGTGATCTATGAGCCGATCCACTGGAGGGATCCGTTTGTTTTCTGGAGTGAGGAGGAAAACTGCTGGTGGATGATTTTTGCGGCGCAGAAAAAAGGAAAAACGACGAGGAGAGGCTGTGTGGGTCTGTGCAAATCGAAGGATCTGCATCACTGGGACTACTGCGAGCCGTTCTATGCTCCGATGAATGCACAGTGTGCGTGTGAGTGCCCTGACTTTTTCCGGATGGGAGACTGGTATTATCTCGTCTTTTCTTCGTATGCGGACCGCTATCAGACGATGTACCGGAAGAGCAGAAGTCCGTATGGACCGTGGCAGACGCCGGAAATTGATACGTTCGACACGCGTGCTTTTTATGCGGCAAAGACGGGAAGTGATGGCGTTCACCGATACGTTTACGGCTGGAATCCGACAAGAGAAGTCAACGAGCACAATTTTGATCCGCCGGGATATCCCGGAAAAGACTGTAATACATGGGACTGGGGTGGCAGTCTGGTGGTGCATGAGCTGTGGCAGGATGAGAATGGCGATCTTTTTGTGAAGCCGATTCCACAGGTGCTGGAAGCCGTGGGATGGGAAGAACCGCTTCAGATGCAGGCGCTGACAGGAGAGTGGAAGCTGGAAAAGAACCAGGCAGAGGTTGATGCACCGTACGATTTTGGTGCGCTGCTGCTGAATCCGGTGGGGGAAACGAGCCGTCTTTCCTTTGACGTCGAAGTGGACGGG
>NZ_CDRRUH010000094.1:1241-2845 GCF_977045365.1 Fusicatenibacter sp. | reverse complement strand
CATCTTTTACTTTCTTTTCTTTTTCCATAATATCTCCTGAAAACTGTGATTACGGTTCGCCGAAATTCAGCGAACCGTAAGAAATGGTTTTTTGTTACAGCATGTATTTGCGAAGTGCTGCGGTAAACTCTTCAATTCGTTCAGCCGCAATTTCTTTCAGGGTAGCATCGCCAAGGCTTGCAATATAGCCTTTTTCCTGGCGGTACAGCCATTTGGTCACACGTTCATCGATTTCTTCGTAGTGATTGATGTGAATCCACTCTTCGTAGGATGCGCCAAGCGGGCAGCCGAGCTTCTCCTCGAGCAGTCTGGTGAAGTCGATCCGGTCGGCTCTCTCCAGCATTTTATTCCAGAAATCGAGAACCTCCTCGACATGCTCATGGATTTCATAGCGTCTTGCACCGCCATCGTAGATGATGCATTTTTCAAACAGCGGATCGCGCATGGAAAGCGTTTCTCTTCGGAACTCCGGTGCAATGATACCGTCTTTCCAGTAGAAATCGACATCCGGCAGATTGATTCCGGATACGCCCTTGTCCTGATAGGTGCTGAAGATTCCTTCGTAATATACGGTGATAAAGCCTTCAAACTCCGGCCAGAACTCGCGGATTTCTTTTGTGAGACGTTCCAGGATTTTGATTCCGGTTGTGCCGCCGATCGTAAAGATGATAATGTTACGAAGGGAAGCACCGTGCTCACGGTAGAAATCGGTTACGTAGCGCAGGCAGTGGATCAGCGTCTCACCCGTTGCGATGATATCGCCGATCAGAAGTGTACTTCCCGGAACCATCGTCAGCTTGCTGTATTTGATTTCCAGCCCTGCGATTTCTTCCTCTTTAAAGACGCGCTCACTTGACAGAAAGCTGATGTCATGCACACGAATGTGCTCACGGTAGCAGCTTTCCTCCAGCGGATAATTCAAAGCGCCGCGCAGGATGGAAAGGATGTTGGCTGCGGTTACCTTTCCCTGCTCTTTAAAATAATAAAGCATCTGTGAAGTAGACGGAATCAGGCAGTGATAAACCTCATATCCGACAACCTCCGGTGTGTTCAGAAGCTTTCTTGTTTCTGCTTCGGAAACGACATAGTATTCGTTCTCATAATCGCCGCCTGCGAGGCGATAGCAGTCCACGCCCTGTTCCGAAAACTCCGGCACCAGTTTTACTTCATTCCATTTTTCCATTCAAAAGTTCCTCCCGGTTTTCCCTCTTTGGTAAACATGTTATAAACTTTTAACAGTGTAAGGGGTAGCAACCTGATTGTCAAGGGAAAAGGCGAATTTACATGATTTTCTTACAGAAGAAGGGAATGCGCCGCGAGAAAAGGAATTTTACCGGGTTTTGCCTTCTCCGGAAAAGTATTCCTTTGTAAGCTCCACAACCTTGCCCGAAAGCAGGAAGAGCGCAATCAGGTTTGGGATCGCCATGAGGCCGTTGAAGGTCTCGGCAATGCTCCACATCAGGCCAAGATTTGCGGTGGCGCCAAGGATGGCAACCAGCGCATAGGCGGCCATAAAATATTTTGTGATTCTTTCGGAGAATAAAAACTCGATGCAGCGTGCACCGTAAAGTCCCCATCCGAGAATCGTGGAAAAGGCGAAGCAG
>NZ_CDRRUH010000094.1:0-1231 GCF_977045365.1 Fusicatenibacter sp. | reverse complement strand
GCGAACGCGGTGAGCAGCGAAACCCAGTTTCCGTATGTAAGGGTAAAACCGCTGATGGTCAGCTCTGCGCCGGCAGCCTGTCCGTAGGTGATGGAAGTACCGCTGCAGAGAATAACAAGTGCAGTTAAGGTACAAATCACGATCGTATCAGTAAATACCTCAAAGATACCGAACATACCCTGTTTGACTGGTTTTTTTGTGTCGGCACAGGCATGCGCGATCGAACCGGTACCAAGACCTGCCTCGTTTGAGAAAATACCGCGGGACACACCTTTTTTCACACTCATGATCATGCTTCCGACGATACCGCCTGTAACAGCAGAGGGACGGAAGGCGCCCTCAAGGATCGATACGAAAACAGACGGAATCCGGTTGAGATTCAGCAAAATTACACCGATGGCAAGGACAATATAAAACAGAGCCATAAACGGAACGAGCTTTTCTGTTACCTGTGCGATCCGTTTGACACCGCCGAGCAGGATCAGCGCTACGAGTGCCGCAATAATGATACCCTGAATCAGGTTGGAGGTCGGGATCGCGTCTTTTGAGATCACATGGTAATTCATCAGTGCGGAGTTGACTGCGGTTGTGATGGTGTTGACCTGCGTTGCATTTCCGGTTCCGAACACAGTCAGTACACCGAAAGCAGCGAAAAGATAGGCCAGAAAATGCCATTTTTTGCTGAGACCGTTTTTGATGTAATACATCGGTCCGCCGACGAGTTCCCCGTTGGCGTTTTTCTCGTGATAGAAAACAGCCAGTGTTACCTCGGCAAATTTCGTACACATGCCGAGCAGGGCGGAAACCCACATCCAGAACACGGCACCGGGTCCGCCGATAGCGATAGCGCCGGCAACACCGGCAATATTACCGGTACCGACCGTGGCGGCAAGTGCTGTACAGACCGCCTGGAACGGTGTAATTGCGCCATCGGAAGCATCTCGTTTGCGGAACATTCTTCCGAGCGTTGTGCGGATCGCATACGGGAATTTTCGAATCTGGAGAAAACGGGTGCGCAGACTCAGGTAAAGGCCGACACCGAAAATGCAGATCATAGCCGGAACACCCCAGATAAAATTGTTCACGGCAGTGTTGATGGTTTCAATCAGTTGGAGCATAGATACCTCTTTCTTTTTCATAAGCAGAAGCACTTTCTTGGAAGATCAGTGCTTTCATAAAGTAACACAATGCAAAAAGTATATCATCTCAGACGAGATTTGCAAGTTTTTTT
>NZ_CDRRUH010000093.1:0-3035 GCF_977045365.1 Fusicatenibacter sp. | reverse complement strand
AAAGAGAGAAGGCATCCTGCGAACCTTCAGCAGTTCGTAGGGGAATCGAACCCCTGTTTTCGCCGTGAGAGGGCGACGTCTTAGCCTCTTGACCAACGAACCGTACTCGCTTATAATACACGATGTCTGGAGAAAATGCAAGTGTTTTTTTGAAAAAAATTTAAAAAATTTCAAAAAGTAGCGAAATTCGCATTTTACTTGCATTTTTTACCAGTTATGGTATGATAAAACAAACAAATGTTCTAAAAAACAGAAATACGTTCTAAAAAGAAAGAAAAAAGATTAGAATAGAGAAGGAGAAGACAAATGAAACAGTACAAAGGAGCCATTTTTGATCTGGACGGAACACTGCTCGACTCGATGCGGGTCTGGGATGACATCGATGTTGCATTTTTAAAGAAGAGAGGACTTGAGGTTCCGCCGGATTATCAGGAGGCGATTACACCGCTCGGCTTTCTGGAGGCTGCCCGCTACACGATCAGACGGTTCGGCTTTCCGGAAACGCCGGAAGAACTGATTCAGGAGTGGCATCAGATGGCGGTCGACGCTTATACGTATGAAGTGGAGTTAAAAGACGGGGCAGCAGAATATCTCCGCTATTTAAAAGAAAAAGGAATCCGCATGGCGGTTGCTACCTCATCGAGCCCGGAGCTGTATGAGCCGGCCTTAAAGAGAAATGGGATTTATGAGTATTTTAAAGCATTTGTCACCGTCTCGGAAGTAAAGCGCGGCAAGGGCTTTCCGGATATCTACGAGAAAGCGGCTGAAAAGCTGTCTCTTCCGCCGGAAACGTGTGTGGTATATGAAGATATCCTAACGGGAATCCGCGGCGCCAAAATGGGCGGATTTGCGGCTGTGGGCGTGTATGACAGAAGCGGGGAAGGAAACCGCGCAAAGATGGAGCAGGAAGCAGACCGCTACGTGACTTCTTTTAAGGAGCTGATGAACGGAGGAGATTCTTTCTTTTAAAGAAAATCTTGCTATTCCGGGAAGAAAAATGATATAATAAAACACTGTGCCCCCAAAATGGGACAGACAGAAGTATTATTAAGAGAAAAAGACAGTAACACATAAGTGAGGATAGAACAGTTATGCCAAAAAAAGAAACGTATGATGCCAGCAGTATTTCCGTGCTGGAAGGTCTCGAAGCAGTGCGTAAGCGCCCTGGTATGTATATCGGAAGTACCTCGCGGAAAGGCCTGAATCATCTGATTTATGAAATTGTAGACAATGCGGTGGACGAGCATCTTGCGGGCTGCTGCGACACCATTCACGTAACACTTGAAGCAGACGGCTCGGCGACCGTGACCGACAACGGCCGCGGAATCCCGGTCGGCATGCATGAAAAAGGCGTTCCGGCGGAGCGTCTCGTTTTTACAACCCTGCACGCCGGCGGTAAATTCGACAACAATGCGTACAAGACAAGCGGCGGTCTGCACGGTGTCGGTTCTTCGGTTGTCAATGCGCTTTCCACCTATCTTGACGTACAGGTCAGCCTCGGCGGCTGGGTTTACCACGACCGCTACGAACGAGGTGTTGCCGTACAGGAACTCGATGAGGATGGTCTGCTGCCGAAGATCGGAAAAACGAAGAACAGCGGAACCCGCATCAACTTCCTGCCGGATCCGGAAATCTTTGAGAAAACGCGTTTTTCCGCAACAGAGGTCAAAAGCCGTCTCCATGAGACTGCATATCTGAACCCGGCACTTACCATTTATTTTTCCGATCTGCGCGATGGAAAAGAGGAGCACCTGACGTATCACGAGCCGGACGGCATTGTCGGTTTTGTGCGCGATCTGAATAAGAACAAAGAGGCAATCCACGATCCGATTTATTTCAAAGGGGAATCTGAGGGCATTACCGTGGAATGTGCGTTCCAGTATATCAACGAATTCCAGGAAAACGTGCTCGGCTTCTGTAATAATATCTACAACGCTGAGGGCGGTACCCATATTTCAGGTTTCAAATCGACCTTTACGACGATTATGAACAGCTATGCCAGAGAAATCGGTGTCTTAAAAGAGAAAGACAATAACTTTACGGGATCGGACATCCGAAACGGAATGACCGCCGTTATTTCGATCAAGCACCCGGACCCGCGGTTCGAGGGCCAGACGAAAACGAAGCTGGACAACCCGGATGCGGCAAAGGCAGCCGGAAAAGTAACGGGTGAAGAGATTCCGCTGTATTTCGACCGCAATCTCGAAGTGCTGAAAAACGTCCTTGCCTGCGCCGAGCGCTCTGCGAAAATCCGCAGAAGCGAAGAAAAAGCCAAGACGAATATGCTGACGAAGCAGAAATATTCGTTTGATACGAACGGCAAGCTGGCAAACTGCGAGAAAAAGGATCCGTCCCTGTGCGAGATCTTTATCGTCGAGGGAGATTCTGCGGGCGGTTCTGCAAAGACGGCGCGTGACCGTAATTTCCAGGCGATTCTGCCGATCCGCGGTAAGATTCTGAACGTAGAGAAGGCTTCTATTGATAAAGTTCTGGCAAACGCCGAGATTAAATCCATGATCAATGCATTCGGCTGTGGCTTTTCCGAGGGGTACGGCAACGATTTCGATATCACCAAACTCCGCTACGATAAAATCATCATCATGGCGGATGCCGATGTCGACGGTGCGCATATTTCAACACTGCTGCTGACGCTGTTCTACCGTTTCATGCCGGAGCTGATCTACGAGGGACATGTCTATATCGCGATGCCGCCTCTTTACAAGGCAATGCCGTCCCGCGGAAAAGAAGAGTATCTGTACGACGACAAAGCACTGGAAAAATACAGAAAGACACACAAAGAGAAATTTACGCTGCAGCGATACAAAGGCCTTGGCGAGATGGACCCGGAGCAGCTCTGGGAGACGACACTGAATCCGGAGACGAGACTTTTGAAGCGTGTGGAGATCGAGGATGCCCGTATGGCCTCCGATGTGACGGAAGTGCTGATGGGAACCGAGGTTCCGCCGCGGAAAGCATTTATTTATGAGCATGCAACCGATGCAGAGCTGGATATTTAACATCAGTAGACAAGAAGT
>NZ_CDRRUH010000092.1:0-3260 GCF_977045365.1 Fusicatenibacter sp. | reverse complement strand
GAGTCCAGGTAGGAGAGTACCTCATCGTCGTAGCCGGTCGACGTTGTGATGCCGCTGCGCAGCGGATAACGCGGATCAGATCCGTCAGGGTAATCCCAGTCCTCGCCGGAGTCTACCATGCCGAAAATTTTCTGGCCATTATCGTCTACACTTTCCAGAACGATGGCATTGGAGCCGCTGTCAAGTGTCAGAATGTGAATTTTTGCTGTAGTATCAGCCGCATGTGTGCTTTCCGGGGTGAGAAAAAGAAAAGCAGCGGCAAGGGATGCCGCGCCGATGGAAAACACGGATCTGCGGGTATGCCGGGAAAAAGGCATATCAATGGCTCCTTTCGTAACATATATCATTAAAACAAAAAGTAAAACAGCCGGGCGGAAAATAAGCGTCCGACATCACGATTATACAAAATTTCAGGGAAAAGTCAATGTTTATTAGAATTTCGATTACTTGACGCAGACAGGGCATCATGTTAGAATGAGTGGGATTGGGAATGTAAGGAAAAGAAAGGAACCAAACATGATTACCTTATTAAAAATTCCGGCACTGTTTCTGGGAATGCTCGCAGTGTTCTGCTGCCTGGGTTCTTTTTTAATCAGAGAAAACAGGTATGAGAGCGGACATCTGGGGGAAACTGTGCTGTTTGGCTTTATTGCATATTACTTCTTATTTGAACTGATTTCTGTGCCGATGATGGTGCTTGGTGCAAAGCTGCATCTGCTCGCATGGGGATGGGCGGCTGTTGTGGCTGTCCTTGTAATTGTTTCCATCTGTATTCATGTGGGAATGTGGAGAGAGTGGAGAAAGAGAAGCGGCAGTTTCCGGAGCGGAAAGACGGCAGCTTTTTATCTGATGCTGGTGCTGGTTGGAATCCAGCTGTATTTTGTTGCTGCGCTGCAGGAAAACGGCAGTGCGGATGCAGCGTATTATGTGGGAAGTGTGACAACGAACCTTGCGACAGATTCCATCAGCAGCTTTGACCCATATACAGGAAAAGCACTGGATTTTTTTAACATCCGTTATGTGTTCAGCATGTATCCGGCAGCAAATGCAGTACTGTGCCGTTTAACGGGCCTTCATCCGCTCGTGGTGACGAAGGTGATTCTCTGTATGATGACGGTAGTTTTAAGTTATCTCGTCTATGCACAGATCGGAAAGGCGCTGTTAAAAGAAAAACAGATGGTATGGGTGCTCCTGTGCTTTATCAGCGTTGTGAATCTGAATTTTCATACGATCTTTTCGAATGCGTCGTTCCTGCTGACGAGGGGATACGAGGGAAAGGCCGTATTGTGCAATATCATCCTCCCGTTTCTGTTTTATCTTGGCCTGCGCATGTATCAGGAGAAGAATGGAAAGAGAGTCTGGCTGCTGTTTTTCATGACAGGCGTCGCTGCGATTGACCTTACGATGTCATCCATGATGACCGTACCGGTGGCCATGAGTGCTGTGATTCTGCCGAATCTTGTGCGGAAAAAACGCTGGGGACAGATCGGGCTCTATCTGCTTGCTGTGCTGCCGTGTGTGCTGGTGCTTGGGGTCTATCTCCTTGGTGTGCGCGGTATCCTGCAGATTCCGGTTGTGCGGTAGAAAGGAGAAAATGTGGGCGGAATAAATCTGAATGAGAGCGGCCTCGATTTTGTGAGACAGGTCTTTGTGACGTTTGGAGGAAACACAACCGTACTGACGCTGTTTCTGCTGTCGGTGCTGTATCTCGCTTTAAAAGGAAAAAAGGAAGAGCGGTATGTGTTCGTAATAACCGCTGTTTTTCTGGCCTTTACGGTATACAATCCATTTGCGGTGAAATATATCCTGGGAAAACTTGGAATGATCAATGTCTATTACCGGTTTTTCTGGATTCTGCCGATGGTACTGACCATCGGATATGCCTGCACGAAAGTTGTGGGCGGGCAGAAAAAAGGCTGGAGACGGTATCTGACCGCGGCTGCGCTGGCAGCGGTCATCTGTTTTGGCGGAAATTCCGTACTGGCTGGCGGACTGCCTCAGGTACCGGATAACCAGTATAAGATGCCGGATGATCTTCTGGCCGTCTGTACGGTACTGCACGAAGAAGCGGGAGAGGGAACCGTAAGAGTTGTCTTTGAACCGGATTTCAACCTGATCGTGCGGCAGTATGATGCTTCGTTTGAACTGGTTCTGGACCGCGATATGGTTCTGACCTATCAGGGCTCCAATACGGTATCAACCGATGCGCTGACCGAGCAGGAAATTGAAGACGAAACAAAGATCCTTCAGATTATCACACAGACGGATCTGTCACTGGATCAGAAAGAATTTTACAGAAGTCTTACGGAAATGAATGCAGAGTATATTGTACTTTCGAGCAGTTCAGCGGCAGTATCCTATGTGGAAACAGCGGGGTGCATCCCGGTAAGAGAAGTAGAAGGGCATATCATTTTCCGCGTGGAAGAAAAGTAAGAAGGAGGACTTGTTTTTGAATAAGGCAAAAGATTATATTCAGCTGCACTTAAATATCCTGCTGTTTTCCCTGACGAGTGTATTCTCGAAAGCAGCATCGGTTCAGCTGAATCGCGGAGGAATCAAAAATCCGCTGTTATACGTATTTTTATTTCTCATGGTTGCAAACTGCGGCGTTTACGCCATTGCATGGCAGAAGGTGATTAAGAAATTTTCTCTGTCCACGGCATATGCAAACCGCAGTGTTTATCTGATCTGGTCACAGATCTGGGCAGTGATTATTTTCCATGAGAATCTGACCGTAAAAAATATCATCGGCCTTCTGATTGTGCTGGTGGGAGTGATGGTGGTGCAGCGATATGAATAAATATATGATTTTAATGCTGATCTGTACAATGTTTTCCGCAGTATCCCAGATTCTGCTGAAACAGAGCGCCAACGAGGAGCATGCATCTGCACTTCGTGAGTACCTGAACTGGCGCGTTATTACAGCGTATGTGATTTTCGGCAGTGTACTTCTTTTAAATACGTATGCCTATACACAGGTGGATTTAAAATACGGTCCGGTACTGGATACCTTTACGTATGTGTTTGTATTACTGCTGTCCTTTGGCGTTTTAAAAGAAAAGGTTTCGAAAGGAAAGCTGATCGGAAACCTGATTATTATTTTAGGTGTGCTGGTGTATACATTGCCGTAAAGCACGACAAACGCATGAGTAAATAAATTGTGAACACGCCCCTTTTTTGATAAAATAAAAGAAAAAGGGGCGTTGTTTATGCAGGAATTATTAGAGTGGATGGAATACATTGAAGACACCCGTCAGCAG
>NZ_CDRRUH010000091.1:0-3329 GCF_977045365.1 Fusicatenibacter sp. | reverse complement strand
TCTCTTCCCATCGTATCGGTTCCAAACAGAAATTCCCGGCACGGCATGACGGAACAGTTTTTCAGATCCATATACGAGGGATCCTTCGTCATGATCTGCCCACAGAAAAGGCAGCCCAGCACAAGAATACCCAGAAAAAGCTCTGCTGCCACCGGCCGGTCCTGATACCATTTTTTCTTTTTTTCTGCTTCTGTTTTTTCTGCAGGCCTCTCTCCTGCAAATTGAAATAATTGTGTTTTTTCTGTCACAGCATCATTACCTCCGATGTTTCTGCCGCTTCTTTCTCCCGCATCCGCGGATCAATTCTCTCGTTGATGATCTGTGCCGCCATATTGCACAGAATCACAACGATTCCGGACATCAGGCAAAGCAGCATCAGAAGATTGTAATCTTTGTACCGTGCGCTCTCATACGCCAGCGTTCCGATACCGGGATACGAGAAAACCGTTTCTACAATATAGGTTCCCCCCAGCACATGCGGAACAGAAATGGCCATGATGCCAAGATACGACGGAATCGTATTCCGCAGGCAATGCCGGAACAGAACCGTCTTTCGTTTCAGCCCCTTGGCTCTTGCCAGAAGCACATACTCTTCCCGCACTTCATCCAGAATTTTATTGCGGATCATATATGCGTAATACCACAAATGACTCAGCACTACGACCGTCATCGGCAGGATCAGATGACAGACACGGTCGGAGAAATCTGTCTGTTTTCCGACAGAGTAGGCACCGGAACTCGGCAGCCATTTGAGCTGCATGGAAAAAACAAGAATCAGAAGCAGCGACAGCCAGAATTCCGGAATACATCCCGTGATGGTTCCCACCTTACAGATGATGCGGTCCAGCCATGTATCTTCCTTCCATGCACAGAGAATTCCAAGAAGCAGCGCGAGGGTGAAAATCAGCAGAAATCCAATGCCGCCAAGCACCAGCGTATTTCCGATTCTTCCCTCGATCACGCGCGTTACATCCATTTTATATTTGTACGAAATTCCGAAATCCCCATGCAGCGCATTGCCTGCCCAGCGGATATACTGTACGGAAATGGGATCCTTCAATCCCAGTTTTTCTTCGGCCCACGCTCTTTCTTCGGGCGTCATTTTTTCCACGCGGTCTCCGTAATATGATACCAGCGGATCTCCCGGCGCAAGCCTTGAAATATAAAATACGAGCACAGACAGCAGCAGAACACTTGCCAGAAATGCCGCTGCTTTTTTTCCATAGTAAAGCACTCTGTTCCGGCTTTTCATCCTGCATCGCCTCCCTCCATCAGCACAAAATGTTCTTTTTCCACTTCCCGCAGTGTTCCCGTCCGGGGAAATTCTGTATTGGAAAAATCCGGTACGGCTCTCGCTCTTTCCCTTCGCGGATCCGGAATCGGAATGGCAGCGATCAGTGCTTTCGTATACGGATGCAGCGGATTTTCAAACACAGCTCGCGCAGGTCCGGTCTCCACCAGTTTTCCATGGTACATCACACCTACTCTGTCACACAGAAATTCGACCATATCCAGATCATGCGCAATAAACAGGAACGAAAAACCGTGCTCCTTCTGCAGATGACGGAACAGATTCACAATCTGTGCCTGTATCGACGCGTCCAGCGATGCAATCGGTTCATCCGCCACCAGAAGCTCCGGCTCCATCGTCAGTGCCCGTGCAATCGCAACGCGCTGCCGCTGTCCGCCGGACAATTCTCCCGGATATTTTTTCAGATATTCCGGATCCAGCCCCACGTATTTCATCTGGAATCTGGCTTCCTCCTCATAGCTTCTCCGCAGCGGCCGGATTTTCTGCACGCGCATCGGCTCCTCAATAATGTCGCGGACCTTCATCTTCTGATTCAGACTGGAACCGGAGTCCTGAAAAATCATCTGGCGTGTCGTCTGCAGCATTTTTTTATTTTTCCGGAACTGGCTTCTGTCGCAGGTATCAATCCCTTTATAATAAATCTGGCCGGCATATGGCTGATAAATATTCATCACACAGCGTGCAGCGGTAGATTTTCCGGAACCGGATTCTCCTACCAGTCCAAAAATTTCTCCTCTTCGAATCTGAAACGATACATCATCGACTGCCTTGACTGCTGTTTTCCGGGACAGTGGAAAAATATGGGTCAGATGACGCACATCCAGCAAAATCTCATGTTCCATCTGTGTTTCCTCCTATCGGCGGCACAACCTTCGGCGCTCTCTCATCCAGCAGCCATGTTGCCGCATAATGGCTGTCTGTGACCCGGAACATCGGCGGCTCCTCCTCAAAATCAATTTCCAGCGCATAAGCATTGCGTCTGGCAAAGGCATCGCCCTTCGGCGGATGGAGAAGAGACGGCGGCATTCCCGGGATAGACGGCAGGCTTTCTTTTCCCCTCGAAAACGCCGGTATGGAACGCAGCAGTCCCCACGTATACGGATGACGGGGATCATAAAAAATCTCATCCACGGTTCCAATCTCTACTATTTTTCCCGCATACATGACCGCTACCCGGTCTGCGATCCGCGCTACAACGCCAAGGTCATGTGTGACAAAGACCGTCGCCGTTCCCAGTTTTTTCTGAATTTCCCGAAGCAGGTCCAGAATCTGTGCCTGAATCGTCACATCCAGCGCTGTCGTCGGCTCATCAGCAAACAGAATTTCCGGATTGCCCGCCAGCGCAATCGCCAGTACGATCCGCTGCCGCATTCCGCCGGAAAAGTGATACGGATATGCCTTTTTCCGCTCTTCTGCCTGCTCGATCCCCACCAGCTGCATCAGTTCTGTCACTCTCTGTTCCACTTCTTCTTTTCCCATGTCTTTCTGATGCGCCCGCACTGCCTCTGCAATCTGCGCTCCGACTGTCATCGTCGGATTTAAGGAAGTCATCGGATTCTGGAAAACCATCGAGAACAGTTTTCCCCGCAGTTCCCGCATTCTTCGCTCCCCGTATCCTGCAATTTCTTCTCCATTGACCAGAATTTTTCCGTTTTTGATCTTTGCATTCTCTGGCAGCAGCTTCATAATACTTTTGCAGAGCACACTTTTTCCGCAGCCTGACTCGCCCACAACAGCGAGCACCTCACCTGCTTTCAGGGAAAAGCTGACATCGCGGACCGCCTGTACTTCCCCCTCATCCGTAAAAAAGCTGACGGAAAGATGCTCCACTTTTAATCGTTCTTTCATTCCGTTTTTCTCCTGTACAGACAAAAAGGAGGTAACCATACCTCCTTCCAGACTGTAGACAAAGCCCTGCTTTTGCAGGGTTTTGCTATTGTTGGAACCGCTTTTCTGATATAATAAATATCAGAAGGGCGGTGTTTTTTATGATGACGAAAAATACAGATAAAAAAAG
>NZ_CDRRUH010000090.1:0-3497 GCF_977045365.1 Fusicatenibacter sp. | reverse complement strand
GGGGTGGAAGTGCCGTAAGGCATGGAGCTGACTGTTACTAATCGGTCGAGGGCTTGACCTGAATGGTTGTGTTCACAAAAAATGGAATGATAGATGTAAAGTGTATGCGGTTTTGAAGGTATATCGGAAGGACCATCGGAGAGATCCGATGGTTTTTTGCTGTTAAAAAATAAAAGAAAGAGCGCTGTTAATGAGAAAAAATACTCATTAACAGCGCTTTTCATTTCACAGAAAAAGCAGTATTATGGGGTTAGAAGAGTCTAACGCAGAAAGGGCTCTTACACACTCAGGAAAAAAGATGCAGGGAGGAAAGTTATGTTTCTTGAGATTAATAACCTGAAGAAGAGTTTTGGAACCGGTGAAAGCCGTGTGGAGGTCTTAAAGGGAATCCAGTTTTCTGTGGAAAAAGGTGAAATCTGTGTTCTCCTCGGTCCGTCCGGTTCCGGTAAATCGACACTGTTGAATATTATCGGCGGAATCGACGAGGCGGACAGTGGTTCGATCGTGATTGAAGGCGAAAAAATTGAGGATATGAATGAAAAAACGCTGACACGGTACAGACGAAAACATTTAGGATACGTTTTCCAGATGTATAATCTGATTCCGAACCTGACGGTGAAAGAAAATATTGAAGTCGGCGCATACTTAAGCGATCATCCGCTTGATATCAACGATCTGTTAAAGACACTGGGACTCTATGACCACCGCGATAAGCTGCCGAACCAGCTCTCCGGCGGTCAGCAGCAGCGTACTTCAATCGGAAGAGCCATCATCAAAAATCCGAGCATTCTGCTCTGTGATGAGCCGACGGGTGCACTCGATTACCATACTTCCAAGGAGATTTTAAAGCTGATCGAGGATGTCAATCAGAAGTACGGCAACACCGTCATCATGGTAACGCACAACGATGCAATCAAAAACATGGCAGACCGCGTGATTCGTCTGCGCGATGGCCAGATCCGTAAAAACTACGTCAATGAGACCAAAATCGCCGCCGGCGATCTGGACTGGTAAAGCGGGGTGGAAGTATGAAAAATCCATTACGAAAACGCCTGCTGCGGGAACTGAAGAACGATATTGGAAAATATCTCGTTATTTTTCTGTTTATGACGGCGACGATTGGCTTTGTGTCCGGTTTTCTCGTTGCGGATGAGAGCATGCTGTACGCTTACGATGAGAGCTTTGAAAAATACAACGTGGAAAACGGAAATTTTACAACAGAACAGAAGCTCACCGACAACCAGAGAACACGGCTGGAAAAAGAGAAGGTAACGATTTACAAGAATTTCTATAAAGACGAAGATGCCGACACGGATCTGGATTCGGAACCAGATAGCACGATCCGTCTTTTTAAAAACAGAACAGAGGTCAATCTGGTCTGCCTGATGAAAGGCGAAATGCCGCAGCAGAAGGATGAAATTGCAATTGACCGTATGTATGCGGACAATAATGACCTGCAGGTCGGTGATGTGATCTCGGTTGATAAAAAAGAACTGACGGTTACCGGTCTTGTGGCACTTTCGGATTACAGTGCGTTGTTCAGCAATTCGAGCGACATGATGTTCGATGCGGTTAAATTCGGTGTGGGAATCATGACCGAAGAAGGGTATGATGCCATTACCGATGACCATATCAAATACTGCTATTCCTGGAAATACGATACGGAACCGAAAGATGAAAACGAGGAAAAAGAATGGTCCGATGATTTCGTCGAGGTGCTGGCGGCTCATTCCTCGCTGACGGGTTATCTGCCGCGCTACGGCAATCAGGCAATCAAATTTACCGGCGACGATATGGGCGGTGACAAGGCGATGATGGAGGTACTGCTGTACATCCTGATTGCCATTATGGCGTTCATTTTTGCAGTTACGACAAACAATACGATTGTAAAAGAAGCGTCGGTGATCGGAACGCTGCGTGCATCCGGCTATACGAGACGGGAACTTCTGCTGCATTATCTGTCCCTGCCGGTACTGATTACGATTTTGGCGGCGGTGATTGGAAATATTCTGGGATACACCGTGTTTAAAGATATCTGCGCCGGTATGTATTATGGAAGCTACAGTCTGCCGACGTATCAGACGCGGTGGAATGCCAATGCATTTCTGCTCACGACCGTAATTCCGGCAATTCTGATGTTTGTGATCAACGCGGTGCTGATTTCCGGCCGTCTGCGTCTGTCACCGCTGCGTTTTCTGCGCCACGATTTTGCAAAGAAAGGAAAAAGCCATGCGGTGCGTCTTCCGAACTTCCGGTTCTTCTCGCGGTTTCGTCTGCGGATCCTGCTGCAGAACAAATCGAGTTACTTTACCCTGTTTCTCGGTATCGTATTTGCCAATATTCTGTTGCTGTTCGGTATGATGATGAAACCGCTGCTGTCACATTACCAGACGGAGGCGGTAGAAAATATGCTGGCAGATTACCAGTATATTTTAAATGTCCCGGATCCGATCGATGAGGATGATGAGTACACGCTGATGGGAATTGTGCAGAAACTTCTGACGCCGTCGCTGAAGACAAATACGAAAGGCGTGGAAACGTTTGCTGTTACATCGCTGAAAAATATTCCGAAAAACCGGGAGGGCGAGAGCATTTCGGTATATGGAATTCAGAAAGACAGCAAATATGTTTCCGCTGAACTGTTTGAGGACGGCGTAACGATTTCCGACGGTTATGCCGAAAAATATGGAATGAAAGTCGGCGATACACTGGAACTGAAAGAGCCGTATGAGGACAAAACGTACAGCTTTGAAGTAAAAAGCATTTATGCCTACCCGGGAGCCCTTGCGGTATTTCTGCCGATGGATGTCTTCTGCGAGGAATTCGATCATCCAGAGGACTACTTTAACGGCTATTTTTCCAACGAGCCGATCACGGACCTGGAGGAATCGTATATCGCGACGAAAATTACGGAAGATGATATGACAAAGATTTCACGGCAGCTCAATGTGTCGATGGGAGAAATGTTCCAGCTGATCAATGTTTTCTCGATTGTACTGTTCATGCTGCTGATTTATCTGCTGACGAAGCTGATCATCGAGAAGAATACGACTTCGATTTCGATGGTAAAGATTCTCGGCTACGAGAACAGGGAAATTTTGAGTCTGTATCTGACAGCGACAACCTGGGTTGTGATCGTCTCAATCGGTGTCAGCCTGATCATTGCCTCCGCGCTGATCCACCAGATTTATGTCATTATGCTTTCCGAGTACAGCGGCTGGCTGACATACTATATTGATCCGGCAATTTACGGAAAAATGTATCTGATGGGTCTTGCGGCGTATGCTGTTATCGCTGTGCTGCAGTTCCGCCACATCAAAAAGATTCCGATGGACGAGGCACTGAAAAATGTAGAATAAAAAAAGTTACACACGACAAACGCATGAGTAAATAAATTGTGAACACGCCCCTTTTTTGATAAAATAAAAGAAAAAGGGGCGTTGTTTATGCAGGAATTATTAGAGTGGATGGAATACATTGAAGACACCCGTCAGCAG
>NZ_CDRRUH010000089.1:0-4030 GCF_977045365.1 Fusicatenibacter sp. | reverse complement strand
AAATTACATATGATCATGGCAGGTACGTGCAATTACGTCCATCTGCTGCTCTTTTGTCAGGTCGATGAATTTAACTGCATAACCGGATACACGGATCGTGAAGTTTGCGTACTCCGGTTTCTCCGGATGCTCCATTGCGTCGATCAGTTTTTCGGTTCCGAATACGTTTACGTTCAGGTGATGTGCACCCTGCTCGAAGTATCCGTCCAGAACATGTACCAGGTTCTCGGTACGCTCTTCGTCGTTGTGGCCGAGTGCGCCCGGGTTGATGGTCTGGGTGTTGGAGATTCCGTCCAGAGCGTCCTCATACGGCAGTTTTGCTACAGAGTTCAGGGAAGCAAGAAGTCCGCTCTTCTCTGCGCCGTAGGACGGGTTAGCTCCCGGAGACAGAGGCTCACCGGCTTTTCTGCCATCCGGCAGAGAACCAGTTGCTTTACCATATACAACGTTGGAAGTAATGGTAAGAATAGAGGTTGTCGGCTCGGAATCACGATAGGTATGGCAGTATTTCAGTTTGTCCATGAAGGTACGAAGCAACCATACAGCGATCTCGTCTGCTCTGTCATCGTCGTTACCGTATCTTGGGAAGTCGCCGGTTGTCTCGAAGTCAACAGCCATTCCTTCTTCGTCACGGATAACTTTAACTTTAGCGTATTTGATTGCGCTTAAGGAGTCTACTACGTGAGAGAATCCTGCGATACCGGTTGCGAAAGTACGTCTTACATCGGTGTCGATCAGAGCCATCTCTGCTGCTTCATAGTAGTATTTGTCATGCATGTAATGGATCATGTTCAGAGTTCCAACGTACAGATGAGCCAGCCAGTCCATCATAACGTCGTATTTCTTCATAACCTCATCATAGTCCAGATATTCGCTGGTGATCGGCTGATATTCCGGAGCAACCTGCTGTTTTGTCTTCTCATCTTTACCGCCGTTGATTGCGTACAGAAGGCATTTTGCAAGGTTTGCACGAGCGCCGAAGAACTGGATCTCTTTACCGGTCTCGGTAGCGGATACGCAGCAGCAGATGGAGTAATCATCGCCCCATACCGGACGCATTACATCATCGTTCTCATACTGGATAGAACTTGTCTGTACAGAAATATGAGCTGCATATTTCTTGAAAGCTTCCGGAAGGTGCTCAGAGTACAGAACAGTAAGGTTCGGCTCTGGGGACGGTCCCATGTTTTCCAGTGTATGCAGGAAACGGAAATCGTTCTTTGTAACGATAGAACGTCCGTCGATTCCCATACCAGCAACTTCCAGAGTAGCCCAAACCGGGTCACCGGAGAACAGCTGATTGTAGGATGGGATTCTTGCGAATTTAACCATACGGCATTTCATTACCAGATGGTCGATCAACTCCTGAGCCTCTTTCTCGGTCAGGATTCCTTTTTCGATATCTCTTTCAATGTAGATGTCAAGGAAAGTAGATACACGGCCAACGCTCATTGCAGCACCGTTCTGAGTTTTGATAGCTGCAAGGTATCCGAAGTACAGCCACTGAACAGCTTCTCTTGCGTTCTTAGCCGGCTCGGAAATGTCATAGCCATAAGACTGTGCCATAACTTTCATTTCCTGAAGTGCTTTTACCTGGTCTGCGATTTCTTCTCTTAACTGGAAGTCACCACGACGCATTCCCTGACGGTTGGTTGCAGCGAAATCTGCTTTTTTGCGCTCGATCAGGTAATCAATACCGTACAGAGCAACACGACGATAGTCGCCTACGATACGGCCACGGCCATAGGTATCCGGCAGACCGGTCAGGATTTTATTATGACGGGCTTTCATCATCTCTGGTGTGTAGATGTCGAATACACCCTGGTTATGTGTTTTGTGATATTTAGTGAAAATTTCATGAAGCTTCTCGCTTGGTTTGTAGCCGTAAGTCTCGCAGGACTTCTCAGCCATTTTAATTCCACCATACGGCATAAATGCACGTTTCAGCGGTTTGTCTGTCTGAAGACCAACTACCTGCTCCAGATCTTTCATGCTGTCATCGATATATGCTGCGCCGTAAGCTGTGATTCCGCTTACAACTTCTGTCTCCATATCCAGAACGCCGCCTTTGGCACGCTCTTCTTTCTGGAGTTCCTGTAATTTGCCCCACAGACGGTCTGTAGCCTCTGTCGGTCCTTCCAGGAATTTTTCATCTCCATCATATGGAGTATAGTTGTTCTGAATAAAGTCACGTACGTCAACGCCTTCTTTCCAGAGTCTTCCGGAAAAGCCGTCCCACTGTTCAAATTCTCTCATTTGATTTGTTCCTTTCTGGTGTTATTTTGTTTCGTCACGCTCCGGCATCTTCTTTGCACCGGGCATGAACACCTCCGCATGCATAATATAACAAATCTCTGCTTTCCGCGCAAGATATGCACTTGAAAAAATACAAGGAAAAACCACAAAATCTTGTATTTTTATAAGAACAAAATCTACATGTGGCGCTTTCTTTTCAGGCTCCGTATCCTATCTCGTAGGTCTGTTTTGTAAAGTCACAAATGACATACGTTCCATCGGAAAATTCACTTTTCTGAATGCTTCCGTCAGCCGCAAGGCACGTATGGCGTACCAGCTCCAGAAATGCCGTTTTTTCATGGAGTTCTGTCACAACGCGGCACCGTTTCGCCATCTCTTCCAGGCTGATTTTTTCTCCGTCAAACGCTCCGTCCGTATTCGGGTAGGCACCGTCCCGTACCAGATACGGCGCGCCGCCGGCGAGGAGGGCGTACAGCATATAATCTTCGTCTTTTGTCACACGGTCCATCATCCACGGCTCGATCACACAGTCATGATACACAAGATTAAACAGCGGAACCGGGATTCCTTTTTTCGGCACATCTGCCGGGCGCAGCATAAAGTCATACGGCGCATAATGGCAAAACACCAGATACGGAACTGCCCAGTCGCTGACTTCCTCGGAGCTTGAAAGGATTCCCTGCGAAAGTAGCCAGGAAAAGCAATTTCCACGGTACCTGTAGCAGTCTCTCCTTGTCATCACATGCTCCGGATTGGCGCACTCATCGCCCTCGTTGCATGTAAACACATCGAGATAGGCACCGTCGAGCCGGATTCCGTTTTTCTTCAGCTCTGCAAAATTCCGTTTCACATAGAACGGCGCCTGCGTCGCACAGAGATAGCTCTGCGGTCCACCCGCCCAGTGACTGTGTCCCGGCACCGCTCCGTCCGGAAGGCGGCACGCATAATTTTCATCATAGCTTGGGGCTACATGGTAGTAATCGCGGTACTGATCGTGAATGCCAAAGCGATAGCCGAACGCGTGCATCGTATCGACAAGCGATTTCATACCTTCCCATCCGCCGGCCGCCTGGCATGCCGGTGTGTAGTCCGGGTGCTGGTTGTCATAGCCCGGTTCTGCCCAGCCGTCCAGATGAAGATAGACTTTCTCAACGCCGAGATCATGAATTTCGCGGATCTGCTGCTCGCGCACGGAAAACGGCACTACGCGGTTATTTTTCTCCGGATTCTGCGGATCGAAAAAGCCGGACTCTGGCTGCACAACCGTCTTGATTCCCGTATGAACAAAACACGTTCCCACAAGATCGTGGATCGACGGATTCTGTACCGCCTTTTCTTTCAGTGTGCGCAGATGCCCCTGTTCCCGCACATACTGGCGGTACGTTTTGCAGAGATCGTTGTAATCGCAGTCATTTAAAAACGTATAACGGAATACGCGGCGGTAATTCATTGTTCCAAGGCTCGGCTCCAGCCATGCCCCCACGCTGGTATACGGGCCGCCTGCCGGGTGCTCTGCCTGATAACCGGCGTTCCACGGTGTTGTACAGATCGCTGTATAGCCGCATCTTTCCTTCACCTGGCCGAACCACGGCATATAGCCGCCGGAGGTCTCAAATCTGCCGTCAAACGAAAGCTTTCCAAGTTCCGTATTCCAGGTATTCGGAATCAGAAGTCCCTGTCCCTCGGTAAGGAGTGTATACCAGTCATCGCGCCCGTTTGTAAACTCCATTGCCGTCGGCCACAGCACCTTTACCGGATGCAGTCCCTCCTCGCA
>NZ_CDRRUH010000088.1:0-4636 GCF_977045365.1 Fusicatenibacter sp. | reverse complement strand
AAACGAACAAAATGAAATTGAAAAGGAGATTTAAAATCATGAAAAACAAAACACTTAGAACAAGCTCAATGAAATTAAAAAAGGTAATCGCTGCATCACTTGCCATTTCTGTACTTTTTGCATTTACGGGCTGCGGAAGTCCTTCCACAACAGACAATGCAAAACAGGAATCTTCTTCCACAACAGAAACAGGCAGCACAGATGAACTGAACGAAAAACTGAACGACCTTTACCAGCAGGAAAATCAGCTTTTTGCAGATCACAAAGATGCATGGGATAAAGCCTTTGGTCTTATGAGCAAGAGCACTGCTGTTAATGCCAAGAACGAAAACTATGCTGACGTCCTTGCAAATACAGTTGAATCTAATAAAGACTCTTTCTCCGAAGAAGAATATGAAACTCTGAGCAAAGACATTGAAACAATCCGTGGAATTGAAGAAGAGATCTCCAAGCTTGAAAAAGAGACTGCTGCATCCGAATCTTCCGACAGCTCTTCCTCAAAATCAGACGAGTCCACAGGTGTAGGTGTGTTCCGTGATTTCAAAGGAAAAGATCTGGACGGAAATGATGTAGATGACAGCCTTTTCGCTAAAAATAAAGTTACAGTTGTAAACTTCTGGTTCAGCGGATGCAAGCCATGTGTTGAAGAACTCTCTAAACTGAATGAATTAAACGAGACACTGAAAGAAATGGGCGGAGAAGTTGTTGGTATTAACACTGACACTTTAGACAACAATGAAGCTGGAATTAAAGAGGCAAAAGAAATCCTGAAAGCTCAGGGCGTTTCCTACAAGAACCTGACTTTCGATTCCAATTCAACAGTTGGAAAATACTACGGAAACATCATGACGTTCCCTACAACAGTTCTTGTTGATAAAGATGGAAATATCGTTGGAGAACCTTTCATGGGTGGAATCGATGATCAGTCAAATTATGATCAGCTGATGAAACAGATCCAGTCTGTACTTGATCAGAACTAATTTGTCAATTAGCTAACAGCCAGGCAATCTCCTCTTTGTATGGCGGAATTGTTTTCTTCTTCTCGCCGTCTGCGCAGAGCCACGGTGTCTCTAAGATTTTCGGGATGTCTGAGAATCTCTCATCGTGAACCAACCGGTGCAGGGTGTCGTATCCGATGGTTCCTTTTCCGATATTGGCATGGCGGTCTTTGTGGGCTCCGAGCGGATTCAAACTGTCGTTTACATGGAAAACGGCAATCTGGTCAAGACCGACGATCTCATCGAATTTCCGGAAAACACCTTCGTAATCATGGACAAGATCATAACCGGCATCGTTGACGTGGCAGGTGTCGAAGCAGACTCTTAAGCGGTCTTTTTTATGGACGCCGTCATAGATTTTTGCAAGTTCCTCAAAGGTGCGCCCAATCTCGCTTCCTTTTCCCGCCATCGTTTCAAGTGCGATGTACACCTCGTCCTCATTCTCATCAAGCACCATATTCAGGCCTTTCACTGCCTGTTCGATGCCCGCCTCTGTCCCTGCTTCCAATGCGGATCCCGGATGAAGCACCAGTATTTTACTGCGCATGGCGGCAGTTCTTACGATCTCTTTTTCCAGAAATTCTACGGCAAGCTCAAAGGTTTCCGGTTTTACTGTGTTGGCAAGGTTGATGATATAAGGCGCGTGCACCACGATTTCTTCAATCCCGGCTTTCTTTGCGTACTCCCAGCCCGCCTCGATATTTAACTCTGAAATTTCTTTTCTTCTCGTATTCTGCGGCGCCCCTGTGTAGAGCATCAGGACGTTGGAGCCATAGCTCTCCGCTTCTTTTACGGATGCCAGAAACATCTCTTTTCCTGCCATTCCCACATGGGAACCTAATTTGATCTGTGACATTTTGTATTTTCCTTTCCGGATCTGTTTTTTACTTTAATTCCATATTGATTGATTTTTCTGTAAAACCATAGTTTTGATACATTTCGTATGCCATTTTGTTTTTGGCATTGACCTGCAGCTCAATCGTATCATAGCTTTTTTCTTCCCTGATCTGCTTCACTTTTTCAAAGAACTGATGTCCGATCCCTTTTCCACGGTATTTTTCATCTACTGCCATGGTACTGATAAAGAGGATGTCCTTTGTCACCTGGGCAGGACTTTCCACATGGCGGTGTATCAGTTCCAGGACACCGGCAACAGCACCATCCACTTCTGCCACGTACCAGCTGTCACTTTTTAAGATCTGTTCAAACATTTCCCTTGTGATCAGTGGGCTTGCCGGCTTGTATACATCCGGTCTCCAGTCAACATGAAGCTTTTGAACCTGATCCATAATGTTGGAAAATCTGTCATAATCCTGTATTTTCGGAGTACGAATTGTAATCTTCATATGGGGGATTCCTTTCTACTTGTTTTTATAAATTGAAATTAAACTAAATCGCTGCGCGATGGCCTGCGAAGGCTGTGGCGCAGTTTTCTCTTTAACTAAAAAAAGGCAGTAGCTAATGAGTCCTAAAAGTAGTATTTCCTGAAAAATGACCGCACCTGCATCGCCGCAGCCGTTGTCGATTCCTTTTTCAGGCGCTCGGTATTGGTAACGAATAAATCGTCTCCGACAAGCTGTACTTTATCGCCGAGCTCTTTCGTAAGCTTCTGCCATCCTTCCCAGTCCTCTTCGTCTAAGGCGTCCTCGATGGGGATGATTGGATACTTGTCATCAGTCAAACTGATTTTCGTGATATTATCACACAATAACATAGTAAAAACCCTGTTAGTTTTTTCGACAGATCACTATCGATTATATTTAAGAAGATCCATCTACTCTGAGCTGAGTGCTAATTATATTTCTTACATAACTGTTTATTCTTATACATATAAGCATCTGCCTCATCCAATAACATCTGCATTGTACGCGCCATATCATCGGAGGATAATGCCCATCCGCATGCATAGTCGATTGGTAATTGATTTTCATAACTATTTAATCTGTCTTTTTCTCTGTACAAGGATTTTAATATTTCCCTAATTTCCGCCTCGCTCGTATGATAAATAACTGCTATAAACTCATCTCCGCCATATCTTCCAACAAAATCCTTTTCTGGAATAACACTGCGCAAAAGCTTTGCGAAATTCAATATCAACTTACTTTATTAAAAGAATACCCATAACAAATATCTTTTTAACAAGATGTTATCTCTGTTTTACGTTCAAAAATGTATTCCGTATCTGACGATAGTTCCGCCCTAAACACATAGCCAAATCTGTCAAATCTTTTAATATCCTCAGGATTTTCAATACTTTTTTCAGCCATGAACCTAACCATTTCACCACGAGCCATCTTCGCATATGTACCTTTTGTCACCAGTTTATCTCCTGACAACTCACAAAATGTAATCGTAATGTATCTATCCTGTTGTGTCAGATATTTTTCTATGCATTTAGAGTATTCTTTCGATGCCAGGTTAATTATAATCCTACTGTTGTCGATCACTGAACCATACAACATATCTCCCCAGTAATCATACAAGTTTTTCGCATCTCCTATGCTGACCTTTGCCTGCATTTCCAAGCGATAAGGTGTCACACCATCCAACGGTTTTAGAACGCCATAAAATGCAGATAATATCCTCAAATGATTTTGTACATACTCGAACTGACTGTCCTCAAACACGGATGGAGCCATATATTGAAAAGCAATTCCCTCATATGATAAAACAGCTGGAGTAAGTAAATGATAAAGATCCATGTTTTCCAATCTATTGAAATTCTGTTCTGCAATTTTGTCATTACATTTCCAGATAGTCTTCAGTTCTTCTTTTGACTTACTTTTCAACCAACTTTGTATCTCTGTCGTCTTTTCAATAAATTCAGGCAATCCATCCGGTGCTATGCTGTCAGTATCTGTAATCATCTTTTTAGCAGGGGATAATATTATCTTCATTAATCTAATTCCTTAAGCATATTTTCAGGATCATCTGCAGCCTTGACTTTATCATTTGCCTTTATAATAATCCCCTGTTCATCAATAAGATATGTGGTTCTTACTACTCCCATAGAAACTTTGCCATAATTTTTCTTTTCTTTCCATACATCATATGCTTCCATAACTTTCCGCTCTGGATCTGCTAAAAGTGTAAATGCCAATCCATATTTTTCCTCAAATCTCTTATGAGAGGATACAGAATCCTTACTGACTCCAAGAATAACTGCTCCTTTTTCGGTAAACTGAGGGTATCGCTCAGAAAAACCACATGCCTGTTTCGTGCATCCCGCTGTATTATCCTTGGGATAGAAATATAAAATTACTTTTTTTCCTGTATAATCCGATAATCTATGTATTTTCCCATTTTGATCTGGCAACTCAAAATCAGGCGCCTTAATTCCTACTTCCAGCATTATTTATTCCTCCATTTTTTCAGTGTATTCAATTGTAATTATACGCTACCATATTCCTATGTCAATTTGATAATAGAGCATTCCTATAAAATTTTTCAGAATATCATGGTTAAAACTATGTATTTATTTTTCTCCATTTTCTTAACAGGAATTTTACGCCCCCTATTGTATAATGCAATAAATAAACTAAAACGAACAAAATGAAATTGAAAAGGAGATTTAAAATCATGAAAAACAAAACACTTAGAACAAGCTCAATGAAATTAAAAAAGGTAATCGCTGCATC
>NZ_CDRRUH010000087.1:0-5654 GCF_977045365.1 Fusicatenibacter sp. | reverse complement strand
GGAATATGCGACACAGGTGTTCCTCACCATCGGAGGAACCATTAAATTTATTCCTATGACAGGTATCACGCTGCCGCTGGTCAGCTATGGAGGAAGCTCTATGTTCTCCACGGTGCTGATGCTGTCGATCATTCAGGGATTGTACATCTTAAGGGAAGACGAAGGTGAGGAGCTTGAGAAAAGACGAAACAAGAAGAAACGAAACCAGCAGAAAAACGACCCAGGCGCCAAGAAAAAACGACGCCCGGACGAAGAGACCGAAAGACGAAAGAAGAGCGGCAGCCGGAACGACGGACAGGGAACCCGCCAGAAGTACCGCGAGCAGCCGGATGAATTCGAACGGCGGATCGAAGAGCAGACCGAGAACAGCCTCCGCTGGTAAGGCGGCAAACAACGGCGCAGGGCCGTATCTGATCGTTTCGTTCCTGTTCGTGGCCATGTTTCTTGGGTTGATCGCGTATCTTGTTTACTTTAATGTCGTGCGGAAAGAAGAATTTCTGAATAGTTCTTACAATACGAGACAGAATAACTATGCAGAGCGCGTGGTCCGCGGAACAATCTATTCTGCGGACGGCCAGGAACTGGCAAAGACGACGACAGATGAAAACGGGGATGAGATAAGAACGTATCCGTTCGGCAGCCTGTTTGCGCAGGTGGTTGGCTACACGGGAAAAGGAAACAGCGGCCTCGAATCTTCCTACAACTATATGCTGATGGAGTCCCATACAAGTAAGTTAAAGCAGGTAAAGAATGAATTCAGCGATGCGAAGAACCCGGGAGACAGTCTCTATACAACGCTGAATACAACACTCCAGCAGGCCGCGGCCGATGCACTGGACGGATACCGCGGTGCAGTTGTCGTGCTGGAGGCAAAAACGGGCCGTGTACTTGCCAATGTGAGCAATCCGGTTTTTAATCCCAATACGATTGATGAGGACTGGGAGGCACTGAACGCAGACGATGAGAGCGGCGTGTTTCTGAACCGCGGTCTGCAGGGAAGATATCCGCCGGGATCTACGTTCAAGATTGTTACTTCGCTTGCGTATCTCCGTCAGAACGGAACACTGGACGGTTTTTCGTTCGACTGTGACGGTGAGCTGACAGCAGGAAACTATACGATTCACTGCTCCGGCGGTGAAGTGCATGGACCGGAAGATTTTGCAGGTGCGTTTGCACATTCGTGCAACTCTGCCTTTGCACAGATTGGCCTTGGGCTGGATAAAGATGCCTTCCGCTCGCTGGCGGATTCCCTGTATCTGAACAGCCGTCTGGATCTGGAGCTTCCGACCAGCAAAAGTTCTTTCGACCTTGATTCGACAACGGCGGATGCTCTTGTGATGCAGACCTCCATTGGCCAGGGCGATACGCTGGTAACACCGATGGAGATGGCACTGATCGCCTCCGCGGTTGCAAATGACGGAGAAATGATCAAACCGCGTTATGTGGACAACATTGTGTCTGCGGACGGACAGGCAGTCAAAACCTTTTATAAAGAGTCTCTTGGCACGGTAATGTCCGAGAGCGAAGCCAATACGCTGACAGAGCTGATGAAAGGCGTTGTCCAGAGCGGAACTGCAGTTTCACTTTCGGATCTGCCGTACAATATCGCCGGTAAAACAGGAACCGCAGAACACGGAAGCGACGGAGAGACACCGCATTCCTGGTTTGTCGGATTCTCCAATGCGGATGATCCTGATATTGTCATTGCTGTTGTGGCAGAAAACGGCGGATATTCGAGTGAAGTCGCTGTACCGATTGCAAGACAGGTAATTGACGCATATTATGCACAGCAGTAAACGATGAAAAAAACGCGTTCGAACCGGAAAGGATGGGTTCGGGCGCGTTTTCTGAATTTTTAGAAAAATGTTAGAAAAAGGATGCGGTTTTAAGGTTGCGCGGGGGCGGGAAAAGAGGTATACTTTTTAACAGAAGATCTGGCGGCAGGCGGGAAGAAAAGAGCTGTCAGAGAATGGAAAAAGCCAGAAGGAGCTTAAAACGTATGATCGAAGCAGTAAGCTGCGGAGGTATCGTAATCTACCGTGGAAAAATATTGACGCTTTACAAAAGCTACCGCAACAAATATGAAGGATGGGTTCTGCCGAAGGGAACCGTGGAGCCGGGAGAAACCCATGAACAGACTGCTGTCCGCGAGGTGTATGAGGAGTCCGGCGTGCACGGAACCATCATCAAGTATGTGGGAAAAAGCCAGTACAGCTTCAGCATTCCGGAGGACACCGTGGAAAAAGAGGTGCACTGGTATCTGATGGCCTCGTCCGGCTACTACAGCCGTCCGCAGAGAGAAGAATACTTTGTGGATTCGGGCTATTACAAGTATCACGAAGCATATCATCTGCTGAAATTTTCCAATGAACGGCAGATTCTGGAAAAGGCCTATCAGGAGTATCTGGAACTGAAGAGAGCAAATTTATGGAAGGTTCAGCCACAGGCTCAGGGAAAATATGGTAAACTGGTATAAAAATCTGTACGTCGGGGATACTGCAAAAAAGAAACAGAAAAAATGGATGCGCCGGATTGAGAACAAAAAGGCAGTTCCGGGAGTCTGGCTCCTCACACTGCCTTCCAATCCGCAGAACAATCTGGATGTAATTCCGGCGGATCTGCTTTTGCAGCCGGCCGTGCGGAGAAACTGTCCGATGATTGTCGGACTTGCCGTGTCGCGCGAGGAAGCTTTTGAGCTTGTGGAGGCGATCGCATTGGAAACTTATCGGGAAACCGGAGAAGTAAAAATCCGGGAATGGCTGCTGAACCGGATTGAGGGATGTGAATGATACATATACTATTCATGATTTTGAAGGCACTGGGGGTTTTACTCCTTGTTTTATTGTTTCTCGTGCTTCTTATCGTCTGCACCGTCCTGTTTCTTCCTCTTTGCTACCGGGCGCAGGTTCAGAAAGAAGAAGAGGGATTTGCCTGCGTAAAAGCGAGCGGAAGAGTATCGTGGCTTTTCGGAGCTGTCGCGCTGACGGCCTCGTATGAGGAACAGAAGCCGGAGGCGCAGATTCTGCTTTTCGGGGCATCGCTGGAAACATGGAAACGGCGGCTGAAAAAGATCCGCCGGGGAGAAGCGTCCGTGTCCCGGACGGAGGAAAATGAGACAGAAAATGCGCCGGAAGCAGAAAAAACAGCAGAGCAGAAAGCACCGGACCAGACAGAAAAACAGCAGAAGGTGACAGCACAGAAGGAGCAGCCAGAGCAAGAGCAGGAACCGGATGCGCCGAAAAAAAGCATTCTGGAACGGTTTTTCGGAAGGATCGAACATCTTCCGGAAAAACTGCTGAATCTTGCCAGCCGTCTGCTGCAGACAGCTTTCCGGCTGTTGGAACTTCCGTTCCGTCTGCTCGAAAAACTGGAGCAGAAAATCCAGGCAGGCAGACGGTTAAAAAGAAAGTGGGAGAGTGTGAAAAAATTCTTCCGTTCGAAGATGTTCCGTGAGGCACTGCTCCATGCAAAGAAAGAAGTGCTTTATTTCCTAAAGAAAGCAGCACCGAAAAAAGTAACCGGCACAGTCCGGTTCGGATTTGACGATCCGGCACTGACCGGAGAGGCACTTGGCATTCTGGGTATGATTTATGGAAAACTGCCGAAAGACCTTTCCATCCAGCCGGATTTCGAACAGGAAATTCTCCGGGGCGATGTCCGGATGAAAGGAAGCTTTCAGGCTGTGACAGCAGCCGGCATCGCACTTCGATTATTCCGGGATCAGAATCTTCGAAAAACCATACGACATTTCAAACACAAGGAGGCCTAAAAGATGGCAGAAAAGGACAACACATTTCAGAATACCGTAGAAGCACTGTTCCGCGGAATGGACAGCTTTATCACAACAAAGACGGTCGTAGGCGAGGCGATCCACATTGATGATACGATTCTTCTGCCGCTGGTAGACGTTTCCTTCGGCGTGGGAGCGGGTGCATTCGCAGAAAATGCAAAGAACAATGCAGGAGGCGGTATGGGCGGAAAAATTTCCCCGAGCGCCGTTCTTGTCATCAGCAAAAACGGAACGCGTCTGGTCAACATCAAAAACCAGGATGCTGTCACCAAAATCATTGACATGGCTCCGGATCTGATCAGCCGCTTTACCGGCAAAAAGGAAGAGGACGGGTATACCGCAGAGGAAGTAGAGCATATAATAAACCAAGAGGCGGATAAGGAGTAAGCTCGTTTGTGCAGAATTTTAGGTTTTCTGCTGTTCTGGATGGGGGTCGGGCTTCTCATCAGCCTGATGATCCGCAGCTCATTTCTTACGGTTCTTGCGGCCGCTCTGTTGCTGTGCGTGGGATATCATCTGTTCTGCAATACAGGGGAATAGTGAAAAATGCACAAAAAGATCTGAAATGAACTGGCTGATTTGTACAGGGAAATACTTGCAAAATGAAGAAAGCTGCGCTATAATAAGCCCATCTTAAATGAATCAGCCAACTATACTAATATCATAGATCAAGACGAGGGCGTCTTACCAGAACGAAAGTTTTGGTAGATGCTCTTTTTCTTTTGCTGAGCATATGGATCGTCGGCAGGTTCAGCTTAAGAGACCACGCTATTTTTTTCTCCCTTTTAAAATATAAAAAATAGAGCACAACAGGGCATAAGCGAAAACTTATGTCCTGTTTGCTCTTCCCAGAACTTTTTTTAAAATCTTAATTTTATTTTTGAACAGCAAAAAAGCCTTCCCGGACTGGAAAGGCCTTTTAACCATTCAACTTATGCACGCTCTACTTTTCCGGATCTTAAGCAGGAAGTACATACGTACATTTTCTGCGGTACACCGTCAACTTTAACTTTGACAGATTTTACGTTAGATTTCCACATTTTATTGCTTCTTCTATGTGAATGACTTACGTTGTTTCCGAAATGAGCACCCTTCTCACAAATTGCACACTTTGCCATGATTGCACCTCCTTGACATACGTACTTGAGTCAAAACGCATTTTAGACTCACAACATAAGTCATTCTAACAGATCTATACCGGTTTTGCAAGTAAAAAATGAAAAAATTATATGAATTTTGAAGGTTTTTCATTTTAAACTTTCTTTTTTGCGGAAAAGCGGTTATAATGTATCGTAGAGCAGAGTCAGTTATATCGGACTCGCTATGTTATGAACAAGTATGATGGAATTGGAGGATACAAGGCATGAAAGGTCGTATGAATACAGGCTTGGGAGAAATCGTAATCAATCCGGATGTAATCGCCCTGTATGCGGGCAGCGTTGCTGTGGAGTGCTTCGGCATTGTCGGAATGGCAGCGGTAAACATGAAAGATGGACTGGTCAAACTTCTGAAAAAAGAGAGTCTGACACACGGAATCAATGTATCGATTTCGGAAAATAAAATTTCCCTGGATTTCCACGTGATTGTTTCTTACGGAGTCAGTATTTCTGCCGTAACAGATAACCTGATCAATAATGTGAAATACAAGGTGGAAGAGTTCACCGGAATGGAAATTGAAAAAATCAACATCCTGGTTGAAGGCGTTCGCGTCATCGACTGATGGTAATAGGAGGAAATAAAGAAAGTGGCTACAAATACAATTGATGCCGGCTTACTGGCAAAAATGTTTCTGGCTGGTGCAAAAAATCTGGAAGTAAAGAAAGAGTGGATCAATGAGCTGAACGTGTTCCCGGTACCGGACGGC
>NZ_CDRRUH010000086.1:0-6667 GCF_977045365.1 Fusicatenibacter sp. | reverse complement strand
CGCAAGTATTGGATAACTTTAGAATTTGCCAGCTTTTGCTGCCTCTTCAACAGCTACAGCAACAGCAACAGTCATACCAACCATCGGGTTGTTTCCTGCGCCGATCAGACCCATCATCTCTACGTGAGCCGGTACAGAAGAAGAACCTGCAAACTGAGCGTCAGAATGCATACGTCCCATTGTATCGGTCATACCGTAGGAAGCAGGACCTGCTGCCATGTTGTCCGGGTGAAGAGTACGTCCTGTACCACCGCCGGAAGCAACGGAGAAGTATTTTTTACCAGCTTCGATACGCTCTTTTTTGTAGGTACCTGCAACCGGATGCTGGAAACGAGTCGGGTTGGTGGAGTTTCCGGTGATGGAAACGTCAACGTTCTCTTTCCACATGATAGCAACACCTTCGCGAACATCGTTAGCGCCGTAGCAGTTAACTTTCGCACGCGGGCCGTTGGAGTATGCTTTTCTGTATACTTCTTTCAGCTCGCCGGTGTAGTAGTCATACTCGGTCTCTACATAAGTAAAGCCGTTGATACGTGCGATGATCTGAGCAGCGTCTTTTCCAAGACCGTTCAGGATAACACGCAGAGGTTTCTGACGTACTTTGTTTGCTTTCTCAGCGATACCGATAGCACCCTCAGCAGCTGCGAAGGACTCATGTCCAGCCAGGAATGCGAAGCACTCGGTGTCCTCTTCCAGAAGCATTTTGCCAAGGTTACCATGGCCAAGACCAACTTTACGCTGATCTGCTACAGAACCCGGGATACAGAAGGACTGAAGTCCCTCACCGATTGCTGCTGCAGCTTCAGAAGCTTTACGACATCCTTTTTTGATTGCGATTGCTGCGCCTACCGTGTAAGCCCATTTTGCATTTTCGAAGCAGATTGGCTGAATGCCTTCGACCATTTTGTATACATCGAGGCCAGCGGCTTTTGTAACTTCTGCTGCTTCTTCGATCGAGTTGATTCCGTACTCAGCGAGCTTAGCCAGAATCTGTTTCTCTCTTCTTTCGTATGATTCAAATAAAGCCATTTTCCTATCCTCCTAAATTATCTGATTACTCTTTTCTCGGGTCAACGATCTTAACAGCATCAGCAACACGTCCGTACTGTCCGCTTGCTTTCTCGAATGCTGTGTTTGCATCATCGCCGGCTTTGATGAAGTCCATCATCTTTCCGAAGTTGATGAATTTGTAACCGATAATCTCGTCATCCTCATCCAGTGCGATACCTGTTACATAACCGTCGGTCATTTCAAGGTAACGAGGTCCTTTTGCAAGGGTTCCGTACATAGTACCAACCTGGGAACGAAGTCCTTTACCAAGGTCTTCCAGTCCGGCACCTACAACCAGTCCGTCCTCGGAGAATGCACTCTGGCTTCTTCCGTAAACGATCTGAAGGAAGAGTTCTCTCATTGCAGTATTGATAGCATCACACACAAGGTCAGTATTCAGAGCCTCAAGGATGGTAAGGCCCGGAAGAATCTCAGATGCCATAGCTGCAGAATGAGTCATTCCTGAACATCCGATAGTCTCAACGAGAGCTTCCTGGATAACGCCCTCTTTTACGTTCAGAGTCAGTTTGCAGGTACCCTGCTGCGGTGCGCACCAGCCAATACCGTGAGTGAATCCGGAAATGTCTTTGATCTCTTTTGCTTTTACCCATTTTGCTTCCTCCGGAATCGGAGCTGCACCGTGATGCACGCCCTGGGTAACCGGACACATCATTTCTACTTCGTGTGAATAAGTCATTGTTAAACTCCTTTCAAATATGTACTTATTTGAGCTTTTGTCTTTCGAACGGACCGTTTCCAGCCTGTTCACAGACCTATGGTTATTGTCTCACAAAATTGGCCATTCGTCCAGCCTATTTTGATAAAAAATTGCAAAGACCGCCGAAAAACGATAAAATTTCCGGCGGTCTTTGCAAACGATCTGTTTGATTTTCTTGCGATAAAACAAAATATTTTTAATTATCAGATTTTTTTGACAATTTCCTTCGCGTTTTTAAAGATATGACCCGACGGGATCACACCACGGACGCAGGAGAGCGGGTAAATGTTGGAATTTCTTCCGACAACGGTTCCCGGATTCAGCACGCTGTTGCAGCCGACCTCAACCTCATCGCCGAGCATCGCACCGAATTTTTTCAGTCCGGTTTCGATCTGTTCGTCGGCGCCTTTGACAACGACAAGCTTCTTGTCGGATTTTACATTGGAAGTAATGGAACCGGCACCCATGTGCGCTTTGTGGCCAAGAACAGAGTCACCGACGTAATTGTAGTGCGGAACCTGTACTTTATTAAAGAGAATAACATTTTTCAGCTCGGTGGAGTTTCCAACGACAGCGCCTTCGCCGACGATGGCGTTTCCGCGGATAAAAGCACACTGGCGGATCTCCGCGCCTTTTCCGATAATGCATGGGCCGTTGATGGAAGCGGTCGGTGCGATACTGGCATCTTTTGCGATCCAGATATTTTCGCCGCGTTTTTCGTATTCTGCCGGATCAAGCGTCTCGCCGAGTTCAAGAATAAAGTCCTTGATGAGCGGAAGCACTTCCCATGGATACGTTTTGCCTTCAAAGATTTTTGCGGCAATGGTCTGGGTTAAATCATAAAGTTCAGAAATGGTTGCATCTTTCATAAGTGATTCATCCTTTCTTTTTTCTGTTCCTGTTTATCTTACCACATTTCAGGTGTTCTGTGCGGTCTTTTTTCTGTTCGAAGAAGACTTTGCAGAAGAGCTTCTTGAAGACGTGCTTTTTCCGACACCGGAACGTGTGGAAGAGGCTTTTTTATAGTACGGCGCGGACGCATCAAAACTGCTCTTTAACTGGAACTGGTTCCGCATCTGCTTTACATTCACGGTGTGGCGTGTTACAAAGTTTTCCAGTTTTCCCATATATTCCTCAGAGGTAATGGATCCCTCCGCCACATAGGTGAGTCCCTTTTCCCAGCTTGCTGTCAGCTCCGGGTTCAGAAGCGGACGGATGGACTGGTGGACAACATCGTAGATCATTTCGCCGAGCTGCGTCGGTGTGATGACCTGCGTCTTTTTGTTCAACGCGAGATACTTGATAAAGACAAGCTTTTTTAAGATTTCCGCACGCGTCGCACTCGTTCCGATGCCGCTTCCCTTGATCTGCTCACGGAGCTCTTCATCCTCGATGAGCTGTCCGGCATTCTCCATCGCAAGGATCATGGAACCGGAAGTATAGCGCTTCGGCGGGGAGGTTTCGCCCTCTTTGATCGAGAGACCGAGCAGGTTCAGTTCACTGCCTTTTTTTAACTGGGACAGTGCGGCAAGGAATGCGGGATCGCACGTTGTTTCCTCATCTTTTTTACGGTCATCGTCCTCATCCTTTTTACGGAAGAAGGAGTAGTGCATCGCTTTTAAGTAGCCCTCCTCCACGAGAACACGGAAGTTGGAAAAGAACTGTTCGCCGCCGATTTCCGTCACAAGCGCAACCTTCTGATAGACGGCCGGCGGATAGAAGATACCGAGAAAACGGCGGACAATCGTTTCGTATACTTTGGCGGAAAGCTCCGAAAGATTCCGCAGATTGCCAAGGCCCTGTCCAGTCGGAATGATTGCGTAGTGGTCAGTGATCTGTTTATCATTCGTATAACGGGTGGAACCGATCTTTTTCCAGCTCCCGCCCTGTAAAATTTCATCCGCAAGACCGCGGCAGATGTTGTACTGCTGCAGGCCGCGCAGGTTCTTGCTGATTTCCTTTGCAACGGCAGAAGAAAGCACACGGGCGTCGGTACGCGGATAGGTAACCAGCTTTTTCTCGTAAAGCTCCTGGACGACTTTCAGTGTTTCATCCGGGCTGATTTTGAAGAAGCGGGCACAGTCGTTCTGCAGCTCCGCAAGGTTGTAGAGCAGCGGCGCATTTTTATTCTCTTTTTTCCGCTCCATTTTCAGAACGCGCGGGATCAGAGGATTCTGTGCTTCTAATTCGTCAATCAGCTTCTGTGCGTCTTCTTTTTTCTGGAATCCATTCTCCTTATAGAGAAGCGGCGAGTTAAAATAGCGGCTTCCTTTAACGGCACGCCATTCGCCTTCGAAATTCCGCCCGTTAAAAGAAAGACCGGCGATGACACGGTAGAACGGTGTTTTTACGAAACTGCGGATTTCGCGTTCGCGGCGCACGACCATGCCGAGCACGCACGTCATGACACGGCCGACGGAGATGGCCTGGTATTTGGTGCCGAGATACGATGCGACGGCGTTTCCATATTTTAACGAGAGAAGACGGGAAAAGTTAATGCCCATCAGGTAATCTTCTTTGGCACGGAGATAAGCGGAAGCTGAGAGATTGTCGTATTCACTTTCATCCTTCGCTTCGCGGATGCCGCGCAGGATTTCTTCTTCTGTCTGTGAATCAATCCAGACACGTTTCTGCTTCTTGTCTTTGATACCGGCCATCTGTGCGACGAGGCGGTAGATATATTCTCCCTCGCGCCCGGAGTCGGTACAGACATAAATGGTCTCGATATCTTCCCGGTGGAGCAGGCCGCTCACGATGTTGAACTGCTTTTTTACTTCCGGGATTACTTCATATTTAAAATTTTCAGGCAAAAAAGGCAGGGTCTCAAGACTCCACCTTTTTAACGCAGGATCGTATTTTTCCGGGTAGCTCATCGTAACCAGGTGGCCGACGCACCAGGTTACGACGGAAGTTTCCGACTCCAGATACCCGTCCCTGCGCTGCATATTCTGTTTTAATGCTTTTGCGAATTCCTGAGCGACGCTCGGTTTCTCCGCAATGTATAAGGATTTTGTCATTTATCTGCACTCATCATTCGAAGCGGCCAGGCAAGGAGCAGTCCGCCTCCGATCATATTTCCGATAGTTACAATTACCATACTTTTCAGCGCGGCGGTAAGAGAGATGCCGCCCGGAACGAGAAGTGCGGCGGTAACGAAGGTTGCCATATTGGCAATGCAGTGTTCGAAACCGGCAACAACGAATCCGGAGATACAAAGTATGATCATGAAAAATTTCGCAACTTCATTTTTGCATTTCATGCCGCAGGCAACGGCAAGGCAGACGAAGAAGTTGCAGAGAATGGCGCGGAAGAACATTTCTCCCACAGGAATGGAAAGTTTGTTCCCAATAAAGCCCGCATAGTAATCAGCGGTGCCGGAAGCGCCTGCCAGTACGAAAATCACGGAGAGGATCAGACATCCGACGAAATTTCCGATGTAGCTGACGAGCCATACTTTTCCAACCTGCGTCCACGATACTTTTTTATCGAAGGCACCAAACGCCATGACAAGATTGTTTCCAGTAAAAAGCTCTGCGCCGATGAACACGATCAGAAGAACCGCGATAGCAAACACGATACCGCCAAGCAGCTTGCCCCACGCAGGATCGGAACCCTGGAAGACATTGCCGACTACGTTGGAGAAGATCATGGCAACGACGATAAAAAAGCCTGCCATGACCGAGCGGAGAAAGTATTTTCCAGGCTGTTCTTTCAGTAGCTTCGCCTTGTTTACCGCTGCCTCTGAAAATTTTTGTACGTCATCATAAGGCATATGTTACTCCTTTCTTATGTCCCGCATGCAGCAGGGGACATATCCCCGTTTTTTGTGTCCTGGGGATGGCCATTATTCCCGGGACACTTTGTGGAACGGTCACCGGGTTCGCTCTTTCGACTTTGGCTATTATATCATCCCCGGGGAAAATTCGCAATGAAGGAACGCGAAAAAACTGCATTTCCGCAGAAATATCAGAAAATGGAAGAGAAAGTAACACATTGTATGAGAATGAGAATGGAAGATGGAAAGGCGCGCAGTATGTCGTAAAACGAAGCTATGCACCGCAGGGCGCTTATGTGGAAGCGGACGAGTGGGGAAAAGCAGAGCTCTATGTTTACAGTGAAGCGCTGAAGCCGGAAAAACTGACGTACCGTCTTGCATTGAGGGAACGGGAAGTACGGCGATTATGGGGAGGAAGGAATGTGCATCGGTATGTGTGTGGGATGTGCGCTTGGCAGTGCCCTGAATGGAAATGCCGGACTTGGACTGTCGATTGGAATGCTGATCGGGCTGGTGATTGGAATGTGTATTCCAAAAAGAAAATAGCAGAAAATGCAGGAAGTGGAATGAAATCGACGCTATTGTAGAAATAAAAGAAAAAATTTGAAAAATTTTAAAAATTACCGTTGACAAATTGAGAGAACAGTGCTAGAATCTATAAATGTCAGCAGGATATAAGAGCTGACAAAAAACAAGATATGGGATCTTAGCTCAGCTGGGAGAGCATCTGCCTTACAAGCAGAGGGTCATAGGTTCGAGCCCTATAGGTCCCATATTTATCAAAAATTACATATGGCGAGATAGCTCAGTTGGCTAGAGCACGCGGTTCATACCCGCGGTGTCGAGGGTTCGAATCCCCCTCTCGCTACGTCAGAAACTCCTGTGTGAACGGGAGTTTTTTTGCGCCCTGAAATGCTTGCAAAAATCGAATGGATGATTTCTTTTTGAGAGCGGATATTATATAATGAGAAAAGAATATAAGTACAGAGGACTAATCGTTAAGTAACCAAAAACATAGAAATATGTTTATAAATATAGATAAAAGTGGACATACGAAATCTCTTATCTATAGCTTAACAATAGGTCTCAAGCCTAAGTGACTGCTACTGTCGAAAGACATGTTG
>NZ_CDRRUH010000085.1:0-6896 GCF_977045365.1 Fusicatenibacter sp. | reverse complement strand
CGTTCGCGATAAAGATATCGTGGAACGAATGAATCGGAATCGTGTGGAGACGGCTGGAAAGATGCGAGTTTGGATAATTGGTCACGATGAAATCCACCTGGCCGGATTCCAGCAGATCGACACACTGGGTCGAAGTCTGGTTTGTCACCTTGATGTGGACATTCGGAAAGGAGCGGTGGAAACGGTTCAGGTATGGAACGAGGAAATAGCGGCAGATTGTGTCGCTTGCGCCGATGCGGAGCTGGCCGCCGCCAAGCGTTCCCGCTTCCATAATCTGTGCTTCACCGCGCGCAATCAGGTTGATCGCAGGCTCTACGTGGCGCAGCAGCGTCTCACCCTCGGGAGTCAGATGTACACGCTTCGTACTGCGGATAAAGAGGGTAATTCCAAGTTTTTTCTCCAGCACCTTGATCGACTGGCTGACCGCCGACTGCGAGATAAAAAGCAGCTTGGAGGCCTCGGAAAAACTGAGTGTGGTGGCAACGTAATAGAAAACCTTATATAACTCGTAATTAATATCCAAAATAAGCACCTCTTATAAAATATGATACCTTCACTCTAGCACACTTCCCCGAAAGAATGCAAGAAAAAATCTGCCGGAACCGTGAACTTTTTCTCCTCTTTTTCGAGTAAGAGAAAATTCACAGTTCCGGCAGATAAGAAAGGGGAATCAGCCAAGCACTTTGGCGATGGTGGACAAAAGACTGTCGACCTCGATCGGCTTTGCGATATGGGCATTCATGCCGGCGGCAAAAGCCTTCTGCTTATCCTCCTCAAACGCATTTGCCGTCATGGCGATGATTGGAGACGATGCTGGCATTGACAATCGTGCGAAGATCGTGCATCACATCCGGCAGATGGACTTCTTTTTCCTCAATCTTGACACGGCCGCTCTCAATCCGGCTCATATCGAGCACATCGTTGATGAGGCTTAAAAGGTGCTGGCCGGAGGTGGAAATCTTATTCAGGTATTCCTGTACTTGGTCCGGCTGATTGACATGGGCGGCGGCCAGAGCGGTAAAGCCGATGATCGCATTCATCGGAGTGCGGATGTCGTGGGACATGTTGTTGAGGAAGGCTGTTTTGGCACGGTTGGCATGTTCCGCCGTGTTCAGTGCGTCCACCAGAAGCATCCGAAAAACAGATTTTGTTCCGGAATGGAAATGGGAAACAAAGAGAAATAAAAGTTACTTTACATATAAAAGAGTGGAACAGGGAGAAACTTTGAAAAAAGTTGAAGAAAATTACAAATTATTGTGGAATATGTGGAAAAAATATGGTAGGATGGGAGAGAAGAGAAAAGTAGTTTTCAAAATGTTACTTAACGTTCAACGAAAACTCTAAGGTTACAAATAAAACAAAAGAACAAGAGGAGAAGGAAAATGGAATTTTTACCAAAGCCGAAAGAGGTAAAACTCCTGACGGGGGAACATGCACTTTGCTATGACGGCAGAATCGTACTGGAGGGCAGACTGCTGGGAAATGGGGATACGTATGCGAAAGTGCTGCAGCAGGGAATCCAAAAGGAAACCGGAATGCAGTATGAGATGGGATATGGTGTTCCGGGAAGAAAAGAGACCGGTGCCATTGTACTGGGACTGGATGAGACGCTGAAAAGCCAGCAGTACGTACTGCAGGTGACAGAAGAGAACATTACGATTCAGGGCGGTGACGGAGCCGGCGTGCTCTACGGCGTGCAGACGCTGTGCCAGATGATACACGAATACGGTGCACTGCTTCCGGCTGTGCGGATCGAGGATGAGCCGGATCTGCCGGTGCGCGGCTATTATCTCGATGAGACGAGAGGCCGTGTGCTGACACTTTCCTATTTAAAACAGGTGGCAGACCGCATGGCGTACTACAAGCTGAACCAGCTGCAGCTCTATGTGGAGCACACGTATCTGTTTTCGGGACTTTCCGAGATGTGGCGCGATGAGACGCCGCTTACGGCAGAGGAAATCCGTGAGCTGGATGCATACTGTGCAAAGCTTCATATCGAACTGGTGCCGTCAATCGCAACGTTCGGCCATCTGTACATGCTGCTCTCCACAAAGAGCTATGGCGATCTCTGTGAATTCCCGGACAGCTGGAAAGAGCCGTTTTCCTTCTGGAACCGGATGCAGCATCACACAGTGGATGTCTCCGGCGGCAGAGCGATCGAACTGATCAAGGCAATGATCGAGGAGTACATGGCACTCTTTACCACAGATAAATTCAATATCTGCGCGGATGAAACGTTTGACCTCGGAAAAGGAAAATCGAAACCGCTGGCAGACGAGAAAGGCGTTCACCGTCTGTATATCGACTATGTAAAAGAGCTCTGCGAGTTTCTCGTGGCAAAAGGCAAAAAGCCGATGTTCTGGGGCGATATCATCTGTGCACAGCCGGATCTGATCAAAGAGCTGCCAGAGGAAACCGTCTGCCTGACCTGGGGCTATGCAGCCGAGCAGAGAGAGCATGAGGCAAAGGTGATGGCGGAAGCCGGTGCAAGACAGTACCTCTGTCCTGGTGTCGGCGGCTGGAACCAGTGGATGAACCTGGTAGAGAACAGCTACAAAAACATCACACGGATGTGCGGCTATGCGAGAAAGTATCATGCGGAAGGTGTTTTAAACACTGACTGGGGTGACTGCGGCCACATCAACCAGCCGGACTTCTCCCTTCCGGGGATGATCTACGGAGCTGTCTTCTCCTGGGGAGACGATACCGACAGCTTTGAGGAACTGAATGAACAGATTTCCCGTCTTGCCTACGGCGACCGGAGCGGAAAATTCGTTTCCTACATGGCAAAAACGGCAGAATGCTCCATCTTTGACTGGTGGGATGCCAACGTCGTTTACGAGGAAAAAGTGCTCGGTCATCCGAACAACCGGAATGCGCTGTTTGACGCGAGAATCCAGGATGAGGCGAAGCGTGCAGCTGCAAAGGAAACAATTGCGGCTCTGAAAAAAGAACTGAAAAAGACAGCCGGTGCTCTGGAAGAATCCTGCCGTCCAATGGTTCCGGTGCTGGAACTCACGATGGATGCGATTGACATCTGGAATGAGACGGGCGCGAGAATGTGCGACATTGAGCTTGGAAAAGAAAAGGATGAGACAGCCTGCGCGGCACTTGCGGGACGGCTGGAAACCTGGTTTATGAAGTATAAAGCATCCTGGAGAAGCATCAGCAAAGAAGGCGATCTGCACCATATTGCTGAAATCGTGTTCTGGTATGCCGACATTCTGCGGGGAAGAAAACCGTACGAAAAATAGAAAAAATCTATTTGTGAACAAAAATGAACACGAATAGAAAATAAATGAACGATAAAAAGTAACAAAGAAAACGAAAATTTACATAAAAGTGAACAAAAACACTTGACTTTTGGACGGAAATGGACGAAGATAGAAGTATCTGATCGAAAGATCAAAATGTCCGTATGCCGTGACAAGAGAGAAAGAAAAAAGAAAAACTATTTTCAAAGGAGGAAACATCAAATGAGTAAAATCATCGGAAACAATCTGCCGGATATGCCCTGGCAGGAGAAACCAGCAGGAGAGCACATGCCGGTATGGCGCTATGATCAGAACCCGATCATCGGCCGTTACGAGCAGAAACGTTCCAACAGTATCTTCAACAGCGCAGTCGTACCGTTCGAGGACGGATACGTAGGTGTATTCCGCTGCGACAGCCGTTCCATCAGCATGGACATCTTCGTTGGAAGAAGTAAAGACGGTATCCACTGGGAGATCGAAGACGAACCGATCAAATTCGAGGGCGCTGACGAGGAGATTCTGACCAGAGAGTATCGTTATGATCCGCGTGTCTGCAAAATTGACGACAAATACTATGTAACCTGGTGCAACGGCTACCACGGCCCGACCATCGGTGTTGCTTACACCTATGACTTCAAGAAATTCGTTCAGCTTGAGAACGCATTTCTTCCGTTTAACCGTAACGGCGTACTGTTCCCGAGAAAAATCAACGGCTACTACATGATGATGAGCCGTCCAAGCGATAACGGCCATACACCGTTCGGCGATATCTTTGTCAGCCAGAGTAAAGATATGGAATTCTGGGGAAGACACCGCCACATGATGAGCCCGGTACGCGGCGACGAGTCTGCATGGCAGTGCACTAAGATCGGTGCCGGCCCGGTTCCGATCGAGACAGATGAGGGATGGCTGCTGATCTACCACGGTGTAATCACAACCTGCAACGGCTATGTATACCGTATGGGATGCGCGCTGCTGGATATCGACGAGCCGTGGAAAGTAAAATACAGAACCAAAGACTACATCATGGCTCCACTCACACAGTACGAGTGCATGGGTGATGTTCCGAACGTTGTATTCCCTTGTGCGACCTTAAGCGATGCTGCAACCGGAAGAATCACAATCTATTACGGATGTGCAGATACCGTAACCGGTATGGCATTCACAACCGTAGATGAGCTGCTGAACTATGTGAAAGAGAACAGCCTTTAATTTATAAGAAAACTTAAAAAGCGAAAAGTCCGCCGGGCTTACGGGTGAAAGAAGCCTGCAGGTCCGGCGGACTTTCTTTTTAAAAATGACCCCATGGAAAGCATAAGGAGGCACTATGAAATTTGTAAAAGAGCGTGTGAACGTGATCTGCCAGGAACTGGCGAGACTTTCGATTTCACAGAAAATCAAAATCACCGATATGCAGGTGAAAAACGGCTGCTATATCACACCGGCAGAGGCCGATGCATCAGAAGAGCCGTGGACATCGTTTGATACGGTCAATGACCGCTGGTACGGACCGGACAAACATTACTGGTTCCGCACCACCATCACCGTTCCGGAGAGCTTCGATGGAAAAAATCTCTGGATGAGAGTCCATGCAGGACTGGACGACTGGGATGACGGAAGAAACCCGCAGTTCCTGCTGTTTGCAAACGGCGAAGTGATCCAGGGTATGGACATCAACCACCGCGAAGTACTCGTAAGAGAAAACGCAAAAGCCGGCGAAAAAATCCAGCTCGACCTGCAGTCCTACACCGGAACCCTGCACAGCGAGTTCCGTCTTCTGGCAGACCTTGAGGAGCATGATGCCAAGATCGAAGAAATCTACTACGATCTGATCGTTCCGATGCAGGGCCTGAACCGCATGGACGAGGACAATAAAACGCGTCTGGATCTCGAAACCGAGCTGACGAACACCATCAACCTGCTGGATCTGCGCAAGCCGTACAGCAAAGAGTTCTACGCTTCGATCGAAGAGGCTGAAAAATACATCCAGGAAGCCATCTATGAAAAAATGGGCGGCTGGGACGAAGTCGTGGCAACGTGCATCGGCCACACCCACATTGATGTGGCATGGCTGTGGACGATCGACCAGGTTCGTCAGAAATCCTGCCGAAGCTTTGCAACGGTATTAAAACTGATGGATGAGTATCCGAACTATCATTTCATGTCAAGCCAGCCGAAGCTCTACAGCTTTGTAAAGGAAAGACACCCGGAAGTATACGAGAAAATCCGCCAGAGAGTCAAAGAAGGACGCTGGGAGCCGGAAGGCGGCATGTGGGTTGAGGCAGACTGCAACCTGACTTCAGGAGAGTCCCTCGTGCGCCAGTTCCTGTTCGGAAAACGCTTTTTCAAAGAAGAGTTCGGCGTGGACAACAAGATCCTGTGGCTGCCGGATGTCTTCGGATACAGCGCAGCGATGCCGCAGATTCTGAAAAAATGCGGAATTGACTACTTCATGACGACCAAACTGGCATGGAACGAGTTCAACAAAGTGCCGTACGATACGATGAACTGGGAAGGTATCGACGGAAGCAAAGTATTCACCCATATGATCACAACGCTCGGCGTCGGACAGCCGGAGACGAGCTTCTTTACCACATACAACGGAATGCTGCACCCGGATGCCATCATGGGCGGCTGGGACCGCTACCAGAACAAGGACATCAACAACGATATCCTGATCAGCTACGGCTACGGAGACGGCGGCGGCGGCCCGACCAGAAGAATGCTCGAGACATCCAAGCGTATGGAAAAAGGCATCAAAGGGGTGCCGAAGGTACGTCAGGCATTCGCAAGAACGTATTTCGACGAGCTGCATGAGAAAGTAAAAGACAGCAAACGTCTCCCAACCTGGATCGGCGAGTTGTACTTTGAGTTCCACCGCGGAACATACACCTCCATGGCACGCAACAAACGCGGCAACCGTAAGAGCGAGTATGCGATGATGGAATTAGAGCTTCTGTCCGTTTTGGCTGAAAGCACTGGAAAAGCATATCCGACCGAAGAACTGAACCGTATGTGGGAGATGATCCTGACCAACCAGTTCCACGATATTCTGCCGGGATCTTCGATTCACGAGGTATATGAGCAGACGAAGAAAGAATATGCAGAGATTGCGGAGACATCAGCAGAACTGATCGGCGAGCGCATGGAAGCACTCTGCGGAACAAAAGACGAGAGCGTGACCGTATGGAATACTCTCGGCCACAGAAGAAACGACGTTGTTGTACTCGGTGAGACCGCGGCAGAAGCCATGACCGACGGAACCACCGTATATCCGGTACAGCAGACGAAAGACGGAGCCATTGTCTATGCAGAAAACCTGCCGTCCAAAGGATATCAGGTTCTGCGCCCGACGAGCGGAGCCGCTGCGGAAACGCCATTTGCTGTAACAGAAGCTGGAGAGGGCTATACCCTTGAGACTCCGTTCTACACGATCCAGATCGATGCAAACGGTGAATTCACTTCCCTGTTTGATAGAGAGAACGACCGCGAAGTGCTTCAGAGCGGAACAACCGGCAACGAGCTGCGTATCTATGAGGACAAACCTCTGCAGTACAGCGCATGGAACCTGGATATCTTCCACACCGAGAAATCCTGGAAGGTGGAGGGTGTACGCCGCATGGAGTGGACAGAAAACGGTCC
>NZ_CDRRUH010000084.1:0-8179 GCF_977045365.1 Fusicatenibacter sp. | reverse complement strand
CCTCTCATTAGATGACTCCGCTCGAATTCATCTCATGACCGTCTACAGTTGTATTCCGAGCCATGACTCCGGTATCCGGATCCAGATAATATTCCTCACCATCCTGTGTGAGCCAGCCTGTCTGCATCTGACCGTTGTCTGCCAGATAATACCATTCTTCTCCGCTCCAGTACCATCCTGTCATCCTGTATGAGTTTTCATCAAACATGTACCAGTAGCCGTCGATATTCTGCCAGGTATTGGTTGCATAGCTTCCATCATTATTCTGATACTGCCATCCGTTTTCATTCTGAACCCATTTTCCTGCCGGAATTACCGTAACTTCTGTTACCGTACTCGTCGCCATGGAAACGGCATTTCCAACCGTGTTCTTTGCCACAACATAGTAGTAATCTTTGCCCTCCGCCGAAGTATCGACCTGGCATGTCACTTCCGTTGCGCCTTCAATCGGGGTTCCTCCGCCGTTGGAATTTACGTTGTTCTTATACCACTGATATGTTACTGTGCCTTCTCCCGTTATTCCTGCTTCACAAGTCAGCTTTCCAGATGTATTTCCAACGGGAATCTGCAGGCTCTCCACCGGATTTACCGAAAATACCGGCTTTTCCAGATTGGCATCTACATGGACAGCATCGCTGTCCTCTTTTGAAATATCTACGCTGGCCGAAGACGAAACCGTCGTCTCAGTTCCCATCATTTTATCCATCAGACTGTCTGTGGAACATCCTGAGAGGAATACTACACTGCACATGCATGCTGCCAGAAATATGATTCGTCTATTCTTCATATGCTTTGCACTCCTTTTTTTGTAATTGTTACGAAAATGTTGCAATATTGTTTCAATTCTCAACGAGACCATTATAGCACATCACAACACACCACGTCAAATCTTTTATATGACACTTCCAGACAACCCGCAGAGACAGCAAAAAAGCCCCCGGTGACGGGAGCCTTTTGCTGCATTGCACATCGGAACTGATTCCGATTTATGAATATTAGTCCATTGCAACGACTTCTTTTTTGTTGTAAGAACCACAAGCTTTGCAAACTCTGTGCGGCATCATAAGAGCACCACATTTGCTGCATTTTACAAGGTTCGGAGCAGACATTTTCCAGTTTGCTCTTCTCTTATCGCGTCTTGCTTTGGAAGATTTATTCTTAGGACAAATGGACATAGTTACACCTCCTTAAATTTGCTGAATATATCTTTGATTGCAGCCATTCGGGGGTCTAGCCCTGTGGTATCACAATCACAGGTCTGAATATTCAGATTCGCACCACAACGGCTGCAGATTCCTTTACAGTCATCTTTACACAGCACTCGAATCGGCCATTGGACTATGAGCTCATTACGAACCAGCTCTTCCACATCGAGCTCGTCTCCCTCCACAAACGAAGAGTCCTCTTCTTTTTCCTCGCGTTCTTCCTCTGACAGATTCAGATCAATCTGCAGATCGAACTCGAGCTGGAATGGAGCCGCTACCGGTGTCAGGCATCTTGCACATGGAATCTCCATTGTAAGGTCTGCGCTGCCGGTGATCGTGATCACACGATTGCCTTCATGCGTAAGGCCAAGGATAACAGGATGTTTTTCGATTACCCGATAGTCCTGCCCGCCGATCGAAAAAGTTTCGGATGTAAGCGGAATTTCATACTTTTCGGACTTTCCGTCCTGCGCAAATAACTTGGTCAGACTGATTTTCATATTGTTCTCCTAATCACACTTTACCAATTATACCCGGGAAGGTAAGAATTGTCAACTGCTTTTTGAATTATTTTTTATTTTCCTTTTACTAACTCTACGGTCTCCTCGCAGATTGCGATTTCCTCGTTGGTCGGGATCACGCATGCTGTAATCTTGGAGCCTTCTTTGGTGATGATCTTCTCAACGCCGCGGCAGTTATTTGCCTCAGAATCGAATTCCAGACCCATGAACTCAAATGCTTTGCAGATGGTCTCACGAAGCGGAATAGCGTTCTCGCCGAGGCCTGCGGTGAAGGTGATCACATCTACGCCGCCCATAGCTGCGATGTAGGAACCGATGTATTTGATGATGCGGTAAGCATATGCTTCCAGACAGTTGATGGCATCCTGATTACCTGCCTCTGCTGCTGCAGATACATCACGGTAATCGCTGGAGATGCCGGTCATGCCGAGCATACCGGATTTCTTGTTCAGAATGTTCAGAACCTCGGATACGGTCAGGTTCTCTTTGTTGCACAGATACTCAACAAAGGCCGGATCGATATCTCCGGAACGGGTTCCCATGATCACACCTTCGAGCGGGGTAAGACCCATGGATGTATCTACACATTTGCCGTTCTTTACAGCGGAAAGAGAAGCACCATTTCCCATATGGCATACGATGATCTTCAGATCGTTGTAATCTTTGCCAAGGAACTCTGCGGTTCTCTTGGATACGAATTTATGAGAAGTTCCGTGGAAGCCGTATTTACGGATTGCGTATTTCTCATAGTACTCTTTCGGAATACCGTACATATACGCTTTCGGAGGCATGGTCTGATGGAATGCGGTATCGAATACTGCTACGTTCGGAACGCCCGGCATCAGTTTCATGCAGGCATTGATTCCCATCAGGTTTGCCGGGTTATGCAGAGGACCGAGATCAGCGCACTCTTCGATAACTTTGATTACTTCGTCATCGATGATTACAGAGTTTGTGATCTTCATTCCGCCGTGCAGAACGCGGTGTCCGATGGCATCTACTTCTTCCAGGCTCTTGATGACGCCGCTCTTCTCGTTTACCAGAGCGTCCAGAACCATCTGGATTGCCTCTACGTGTGTCGGCATTGCTGCTTCTGTTACCTCTTTTTCGCCGTTCTTTGGCTCATAAACGAGGCGTCCGTCGATACCGATTCTCTCACAGAGTCCTTTTGCCAGGACGTCACGGTTGTCGTAATTGATCAGCTGGAATTTCAGAGAGGAACTTCCGCAGTTTACTACTAATACGTTCATTTCTAAATTCTCCTATTTCAAAAATTCTTTTTAAAACTTCTGGCCGGCCTGTGTTCTCCGCAGCCGGCCAGAAAACCGCTTGTAATTGATTTTTTCGTGCTTACTGTGCCTGGCACTGTACAGCAGTGATTGCTACAACACCAACGATATCCTCTGCGGAGCATCCGCGGGACAGATCGTTGACTGGAGCTGCGATACCCTGAGTCATCGGGCCGTATGCTTCTGCTTTTGCCAGTCTCTGTACCAGTTTGTATCCGATGTTTCCGGCATCCAGATCCGGGAAGATCAGAACGTTTGCTTTTCCTGCTACTTTGCTGTCCGGAGCTTTGGATGCGCCTACGCTTGGAACGATAGCGGCATCAAGCTGCAGTTCGCCGTCGAGAGCGAGATCCGGGTTTGCTTCTTTTGCAATTCTGGTAGCCTCAACAACTTTGTCTACATCAGCATGTTTTGCACTTCCTTTGGAGGAGTGGGAAAGCATAGCAACTCTTGGCTCGTTTCCGGTCAGCATGCGGTAGGACTCTGCGGAAGACTCTGCGATTGCAGCCAGCTCTTCCGGATTCGGGTTCTGGTTCAGACCGCAGTCACCGAATACGAATACACCGTCATCGCCGTACTCGCAGTCCGGAACTACCATCAGGAAGAATGCGGATACAAGTTTTGTGCCCGGTTTGGTCTTTAAGATCTGCAGGCATGGACGCAAGGTGTTTGCGGTAGAATGGCAGGCACCGGAAACAAGTCCGTCTGCATCTCCCATTTTAACCATCATAACGCCATAATATGTATAGTCATTCAGGATGGTCTCTCTTGCTTTCTCCGGAGTCATGCCTTTCTTTGCACGAAGCTCTACCAGTTTGTCTACGTATGCCTGTGTTTTCTCGTTTTTCTCCGGATCTACGATGGTAGCTTTGGAGATATCAAGGCCTTCAGCACCTTTCTTTACTGCCTCTTCGCTTCCGATGATGATCAGATTTGCAAGGTCCTCTTTCAGGATCTGTGCAGCAGCCTCATATGTTCTTCTGTCTTCTGACTCTGGCAGTACAATTGTTTTCTTGTCTGCTTTTGCTCTTGCTTTAATTGTGTCAATAAATCCCATGATCTTTTGACTCCTTTCGATAAATTTACTCGATATTCTCATTGTAGTACGCTTTTTGCCCTTTCGCAAGTATAAAATTCAAAACAACTGGACAAAAAATCCAAAACGGATGGATTCTTGCATTCCTTTTCTGTTTTTGTTACGATAGGGCTATGTGATCCGCGGTTCCTCTCTGTTTGGAATCGTGCTATTTTTTTCGAAAGAAGGTACGTTTTATGACCATTACCGCAGTCATTGCTGAATATAATCCTTTTCATAACGGCCACGCTTATCAGCTGGCAAAAGCCAGGGAGCTGACCGGGGCGGACTATCTTGTCGTGATTATGAGCGGCGATTTCGTCCAGCGCGGCGCACCTGCCATTCTCGATCAGCACGACCGTGCGGAGCTGGCGCTTCTTGGCGGCGCGGACCTTGTGCTGCAGCTTCCGTGTCACTTTGCGCTCGGCAGTGCGCAGCATTTTGCACGCGGGGCGGTATCACTTCTTACTGCGCTTGGCTGTGTAGACTATCTCTGCTTTGGCAGCGAATACGGCAACACCGCGCCGTTTCTGGAGCTCGCTGATGTTCTGCTCCGCGAACCGGAGGAATACCGCGAACTGCTCTCCGGTCTGCTCCGGAACGGGCTTTCGTTCCCGACAGCGCGCGCACAGGCACTTTCCGCTTATTTTTCTGACAGTGCTTCCTTCTCTTCGCTTTCAAAAGAAGAACTTGATACCTTTTTAAAAGAACCAAACAATATTTTAGGCATTGAATATGTCCAGGCACTTCTGCTGTCACAAAGCCGCATCCGGCCGGTAACGATCCGCCGGGAGGGCAGCGGTTACCACGAAGGAGCGCTTTCCACACAGGCACTCCCTTCTGCTACAGCAATGCGGAATCTTCTTTTTTCCAATCCGCATAAGGATCCGGAACTGTCCGCGCTCGCCTCCTGCATGCCGGAATCAGTCTATCCCGCTTTCCAGGACGCCGTCACCGCACACGGCCTGCTTTCCAGCGATGATTTCAGCCTGCTCCTCGCCGCGCGGCTCCTCACAGAAACGAAGGAATCCCTTTCCTCTTATCTTGATCTTTCGCCGGACCTCGCCAACCGTATCCTCCGCCTGCGTTATGCATGTTCCTCATTTTCAGAATTCGCCATGCAGCTTAAAACAAAGGAAATGACGTATACCCGCATCAGCCGCGCCCTGATGCATCTGCTTCTGAACCAGAAAACATTGTACCCGGCCGGCTATAACCGTGTTCTCGGTTTCCGAAAAAGTGCCGGTGCATTGTTAAAAGAGATTAGAAGACGTTCTTCTCTGCCGCTCATTACCAAGGCAGCCGACGCCCCGCGTCTTCTTACCGGCGATGCACTTGCCGCCTTTGAGAGTGATATACAGGCCTCTCTTTTTTACGAGACTGTTCGTTCTCACAAAACAGGGACACCGTTCGTCCATGAATACACAAAAAAGCTGGTTCTGTTATAGAACCAGCTTTTTTCCAGCATCAGCTTCTGCTTATATCGTAAACGGCGAAAACTGAGTACCTTTTTATCAGCTTTCACCGTTTACGTTTGAGTCGTCATGCTGAACTGCTCCCTTCTATAGCAAGACCAGAAAATAACGAAAAAAAGGCAGTGCGGTTCTGCCGTGCTGCCTTTTTTCGTTATTTTCTGGTCTTTACGCATGGGAAAGCTCTGGAAAGTAAAGCTTTTCACTCTCAATCCTTTTAAGCTGTTCCCCTAAACCGTCAGCCGGACGGTACACAGCTCCGTAGTCAGGCCGCGATATGTTCCGCGGATATACCCACTGCCGCTGCAACAGGTGTGGTTGGGCAGGGGAATGTTGGTGTCGTTTGCGTCTAGCAGGGGAGGATCGGGGTTCATCTGTACGTTTTCAAAGACGGTTCCCACGATGTCCGGAGCAATGGCATCGAAGGTCTGCCGGTCACTCTGCTCTTTGGACTTGCCCTGTACCATCTGCCCAAGGCCGAGGATCACGCCACCGATGACAATCAGCACAAGGTTGCCACCCAGGATGATACCTGCCACAGCAATCACCACTCCCAGCAACGAGAGAATTTTTCCACTCAGCTTGCCGCCCTTGCTCTTGCGCAGCTCCTGCTCCAACTGTTCGTCTGTCCTGTTCGTTTTCTGCCCTGTCATATTCTTCTCCTTCTTCCCCTTCAAACTGAAAACTGTGCCATAAAGTATACCAACAAAATCATACTTATATCATGAATGTTCTTTCACATACTGCAGGAATTCCGGTGTCTTTGACCAGTATTTTACACCCCAGTTTTCAAAATTCCATTCTTCCATGTAATCGTTACACTCGAAATCAACATAATATATTTCTTCGTTATGTACAACAAAATTCGTTGGAAAATAATCAATATTTGTATTGGCAGCATATAACAGCGCACACATTCTATGCAATTGCCCGATATAATCAGTTTTCATCTTGTCTTCTAAAATCAACTGATAAATCGTGTCACCATCAATAAACTCCTTCAAAATACGTTCATTTTTACATCTGTTTCAAGCATGGCAGGCATCTTTATTCCGATTTCTTTCAATTTCTTGTAATCCCTGATTTCTGCCTCAAGTTTGTTTCCGAACTGATAATAATCACAAGGTTCATGATGTATCTGCTTTAAAACATTTTTTAATTTGTCAAAACAGTTTTCCCATGTACAATCTACATATTCGTATTTCCACCCGGTATAACCCGCGATTTTCTGCAGATATTCATAACCGTATCCGCTTCTTTTTCCATTTCCATTTATCTTATCATATGTATCATCCGGTACACCAATCCTGACAACTTTCTCTTTCTGATTTTCTGCTGCAAAAGCAGAAACCGGACAGAGTGAAAAAAGGATGCAACTGCACAATAGAAAAATGATACCCCTTTGCAATACTGATTTATTCATTTTCATTTCCTTTTCTTCTATCTTAACAACACCACTCTCAATACGGCTCATGTCCAGAACATCATTGATCAGACTCAAAAGATGCTGGCTCGATGTTCCGATTTTTGTCAGAATTTCACCGCTTATTTGACACTGCCCTGTCAATTATATTTCACCAATTTATGAATTACTTTTAACAGTAATTCCACATCAAGAGGCTTAGCAACATGTTCATCCATCCCTGCTTCTTTTGCTCTTATTCTGTCCTCCGTGAACGCATTTGCTGTCATTGCAATAATCGGTATTTTCTTTGCATCCTCTCTGTCCAGAGACCGGATCATCTTTGTGGCTTCATAACCATTCATGACCGGCATCATAATGTCCATAAGAATAACATCAAATTCACCGGGTTCACTATTTCTGAACAGTTCAACAGCTTCCTGGCCATCCCAGGCTTTTGTCACCTCAGCACCTTCATTCTGAAGCACAAATTCAGCGATTTCCATATTCAGCTCATTATCTTCTGCCAGAAGAATATGCAGCCCTTTTATAGATTTTTCGGATACATCCTTCTGTTCTTCCCGTTTATCCGCATCCAGATCTATCTTAAACGGAACCCGGATCACAAACGTCGTCCCTACGCCTTTTTCACTTTCAAAAGTAATGGTTCCACCCATTTCCTCGACCAGATTCTTTGCAATCGCCATTCCCAGTCCTGTTCCTGCAAATTTTGTGCGGCTTCCTGTGTGTTCCTGTGCAAATGGTTCAAACACATATTTCTGGAACTCCTCCGTCATTCCGATTCCAGTATCACGACATACAAATTCCATTGTCGTCATTTCTGGCTGTTCGGATGGAATTTCCATGCAGCTGATATAGATCTGTCCGTTTGCCCTGTTATATTTCACCGCATTGGACAGGATATTCATCATCACACGTTTCACATATCCTGGACTTCCAATAAAATCCCGGTGTGTGATTTCTTTTTTCTCCCATACAATCCGGATATTCTGTTCTGCAGCAATCTGTTCGATCACAACAAGCACTTCCTCAGAAATTTTTCTCAGATTAAATGGGACCTCTTCCAGAACGATTTCACCTGACTCAAGCTTACTCATGTCCAGAACATCATTTACCAGTTCCAGCAGCAGATTGGATGCCTCTTTCACCTTTGCTCTGTATTCTGTCTGCTTCTCCATATCATCTGCATAATGG
>NZ_CDRRUH010000083.1:0-8526 GCF_977045365.1 Fusicatenibacter sp. | reverse complement strand
ATTTTCGAGTACATGGCAAACGCCACTTTAAAGTTATTCCATATCGTTTTCATCTTATTCTTTTTTTATTCTGACGGGAATCCCATACACAACCTCGGTCACACAGTCCGCCATCTCTGCCAGACGTACATTAATGTTTCCCAGGATCCGCTGGTATTCCATCGTCTCCTCCTCATATCGGTATCCGTCCGAAAAAATTTCATTCGTCACCAGAACCAGATTCCGCGCCTGATGGGCCAGACGGGAAACGCCCGCAAGAATTTCCTCCTCCGCCCGCGCTTTTCCCGCCCCGGATGGATCAAATATTTCATTTGCCGTGAGATTCGACATACATTCGAGCAGCACATCGCTTCCCGGTTCCAGCTCCACTTCTTTTAAATTCGTATAACACTCAGTCGTCGAAAACTGCTTTGCCGCGCGCATCTTCCGGTGGCGTGCAATACGCGCCTGCCCTTCCGCACCGAACGGCTGCATCGTTGCGATATAAACCCTCCGTGTTCCGCCAAAATCCAGAATACACTGCTCCGCATACGCCGATTTTCCGCTGCCGCTGCCGCCTGTAACCAGATGTATCATCGTTTCACCTGCCTTTTTAAGTCAGCGGCACATACGTTTCGATCTGTGCCTCGTCAAATGTCGCCATGCCGCGGTATACGGCATTTGCCTGATCCAGAATCGGGAAAAGCATGATGGCGCCCGTTCCCTCGCCCAGACACATATCGCAGTGCAGGAAGGCTTCTTTTCCAAGCTCTGCAAGCAGCAGATGAGCCGCCGGCTCCTTTGATACGTGCGAAGCAATCATATAGTCCTTCGCAAGCGGTGCAATCCGTGCGGCAAGAAGCGCTGCCACACAGGAAATAAAGCCGTCCATCACAACCGGAACGCCATGTGCAGCCCCGGCAAGAAAGACACCCGCCATGCCGGCGATATCAAAGCCGCCGACCTTTGCCAGCACATCGATGGGATCGGACGGATCCGGCTGATTGATGGCAATTGCTTTTTCAATCGCTGTAATTTTCCGCGCAAGACCTTCACTCGAAAGCCCGGCGCCCCGCCCGGTGAGTTCCGGAACCGGCTGATTCAGGAAAACGGCTGCCATTGCACTGCTCGTCGTCGTATTTCCAATGCCCATCTCACCGGTTGCCAGCAGCTGATAGCCAGCCGCAATTTTTTCTTCCGCCACGGCGATTCCTGCTTCAAGCGCACGAACGGCCTCTTCCCTTGTCATCGCCGGACCTTTTGCCATATTTTTTGTTCCATACGCAACTTTATACCGCGGAACCTTCGTATCGCGCGCCATTCCGATATCAATCGGAAACAGATCCGCATGCGCACCGCGGCAGAGAATGGCTGCTGTCGCCTTCTCCTGCAGAAAATTTTCCGCAACTGTCGCTGTCACTTCCTGACCGCTCTGCGTCACGTTTTCTTCCACAACGCCATTGTCCGCACAGAACGTCAGAAGTGCTCTTTTTTCAATCGAAATCTCCTCTTTTCCGGTGATTCCGGCAATCTGGATGAGCACGTCCTCCAGCTTTCCGAGGCTGTGGAGCGGCTTTGCAATGCCGTCCCAGTGAGCCTTGGCACGATCCATCGCCTCTTTCGAAAGCGGATGGATCTGTTCGATTGTTTCCTGTAATGTCATCTTTTGTTCGCCCCTTCTTTCGATATGACGTCCAATCAGCTCTGTTTTTTCACCCAGTTCACAAAGAAAATATGGGAATCTTCCCGCGCTGTTCCGCTGGAAGTTGTCCATTTATAGGTGTATGTATATGTCACACATTTTTCTTTATCCATATTCAGATTTTCAAATGCTTTCGGAGTCATGAAATATAGATAATCAAAATCATCTCTCGTATCGCCAAAGCCCGGGATCACACGTTTTGTGCCGTTCTTCAGATATGCATCCATGATCGACTGGGATTCATCCACTGCACCGTAGGCTCCATTATTTTTCAGCTGATTGATGATCGAACTGCTCTGCTCCGCAATTCCCGTCAGATAGTTTGTCAGACTTCCGTTCCGCGCCGGTTCAAACTGCTGCTGTTTATAAATCGCTGTGCGGAGCGAAATATTCTGTGCCGCCATCCGGTTCCGGATGACCATCGCAACTGCCGTCATACCGGTTTTTCTCTGGACACCCGCCTCCGCACTGCAGATAGCCGCAAAGAAATCACGGTCGCTCACAGACGGATCCGTGTAATACTGATGCTCCATCGTATAATATTTTCCGCTCACGCTGTCCTTTGCACGCACATACTGGCTCGAGCCGAGAATGCACACTCCGTTTTCGTCAAAGCTGTAGTACCAGTTGCTGCTGTTCTTTTTCAGCAGAGCGTAATACGATTTTACCATCTTTCCGTCGCTTCCAAAGTAATACCAGCCCGTCTGCGGATCACCGCTTACCATCCGTTTCTGTGCATTGAGCCACTGGTTCTTTGCCATGCCTCCCCAGTCTTTAAAGTAATAGGAAGCGCCGTTGATAGTCCGCTCTCCCGTCACCATCACGCCATTGGCATCGGCATAGTAACTGTTGTTTAAATGCGTAAAGAAGGTATTGCGGTACATCGCACCGCTTTCCCGGAAGTAATACCATTTATTATCTTTTGAAAGCCAGCCGGTTACCATTTTTCCATCTGCACCGGCATAATACGTTTCATTTCCGACCTGAAAGAAGGTGCTGCGGTACATGCCGCCCCAGCCCCGGAAATAGTAATAGGTACCATTGATTTTCTGCCAGCCCGTTACCATCTTTCCATCTGCATTCACACGATATGTATTGTTGTCATATTCAAAAAAACGGTCAAAATACTGCTCACCGGTTTCATCAAAATAATAATAGGTACTTCCCTGCTGAAGCCAGCCTGCGGTCAGTTTTCCATCTGCACCCGCATGGCAGACACTCGTCCCATTTTTGATGAACGCATTCTGATACATGCCGCCCCAGTCTTTGAAATAATACCAGGCACCGTCGATCTGTTTTTTCCCGACGGCCATCTTTCCATTTTCATCCGCATAGTAAAGTGCGCTTCCTGTCGGACCGTGGAAAAAGGTGCTGCGGTACATACCGCCCCAGCTCCGGAAATAGTACCAGGTTCCATCCTGCAGCAGCCAGCCGGTCGTCATCTTTCCATCCGCATCAACATGGTAAATGTTATTTTTATGCGTCAGAAAAGTATTTCGCGCCATGCCGCCCCAGCTTCGGAAGTAATACCAGATTCCATCGATCTGTTTGAAGCCGACTGCCATTTTTCCATCGGCATCGACGTAATACGTATTTTTGTCATACTCAAAAAAGCAGTTCTGGTACATCGCACCCTGCTCATCGAAATAGTAATAGACACCCTCGACCTGTTTCCAGCCGATTGCCATTTTTCCATCCTGATCCGAATAATACCGTACATTTTTCACGGTATAAAACGTATCACGGTAAACACCGCCCCAGCTTCGGAAATAGTACCAGTCTCCGTCCATCTGTTTCCAGCCGACTGCCATTTTTCCGTCTTCATTCAGATAGTAACGGTTCTTGTCGTACTCTCTCCATGCCCCTTTGACAATGGTTCCATCCGGATCCTTAAAATACCAGATGCCATTCTCATTCACCCATGGATTATAGTTTCCGGCCTGCACGGATACTGCCGTCTCCGCGGACTCTCTGCTCTGTGTTTCCGCATCCGGAAGATCCGATCCCGCATTCTCCGTTGCCGGATCCGGTGTTTCTGTCTCCTTTTCTGCCGCCTCCGGCATATTTTCCGATGCCGCCTCTGCATCGTCTGCTGCTTCCGCCTCCGATGTTTCTTCTGTTTCTTCCTGTGTAGCAGCAGAAGCCTCATTTACCAGACTCTGCTCTGTGCCTGCTCCAAATACAGTCGTTGTACCGACGACGGTTGTCACGCAGGCTGCCGCCAGTACTCCCCTGATTACTTTATTTTTCATGATTTTCTCCTTATGAAAACAGGCAAAGCATGGGATGCTCTGCCTGTCTTAAAATTCTGCTCCTGCTTTATCTTATTTCAAAAACGCCCGAACGGTCTCCGGCATCTGATCTACATCACACTCTGTCGTATGAAGCACCGGTGCAGTACGGATTTCTTCGATCGCACGCGGAATCTCGGTATTGGCAAGTGCAGACAGCTTGTCTACCTGCTCCAGTACCGGAAGGGTGTCATACTCCGGTGCAATCGCTGCAAGAACGCTGCTTGTAAATTTATACGGGCTTGCGGTAGATGCGATGACGGTCTTGGTTTCGTCATAGGTCTCCTCGCGGTATTTTCCGTATACAGCCGCTGCAACCGCGGTATGGGTATCAATCACATATCCGGTATCGCTGTACAGTTTTGCAATCGCGTCTGCTGTCTCCTGTTCGGATGCATAATTGCCGTAGAAGTCTGCCAGCTCTTTTTTCATCGCATCGGTAATCTCATATTTTCCGTCTTTTGCAAGATCCTGCATCAGCTCGCGGTCTGCTGCTTCGCTGTTTCCGGCGATGCGGTAGATCAGACGCTCCAGGTTGCTCGAGATCAGGATATCCATGGACGGTGATGTTGTCAGAATAAAGTCTCTGTTTCTGTCGTAAACGCCGGTGCGGAAGAAGTCAAACAGAACTTTGTTCTCGTTGGAAGCGCAGATCAGTTTTGCGATCGGCAGTCCCATCTGTTTTGCATAGAATGCAGCGAGAATATTTCCGAAGTTTCCGGTCGGAACGGTTACATTGATCTTTTCTCCGTCTGCAATCTCTCCGTTTTTCACCAGGTTTGCGTAAGCATATACGTAGTAAACGACCTGCGGAACGAGTCTTCCGATGTTGATCGAGTTTGCAGAGCTGAACTGGAAGCCTTTATCTGCCAGCTCTTTTCCAAGCTCTTTGTCGTTAAACATTTTCTTCACGCCGGTCTGTGCGTCGTCGAAGTTTCCGTGGATGGCAACAACGTGGGTATTTTTGCCCTTCTGTGTTACCATCTGTTTTTCCTGAATCGGGCTTACGCCGTTCTTCGGGTAAAATACAATAATTCTGGTGCCCGGCACATCGGCAAAGCCTGCCATCGCTGCTTTTCCGGTATCTCCCGATGTAGCAGTTAAGATGACGATCTCATTTTTCACGCCGTTTTTCTTTGCGGCGGTCGTCATCAGATGCGGCAGAATGGAAAGTGCCATGTCCTTGAACGCGATCGTTGCGCCGTGGAACAGCTCCAGATAGTAAACACCGTCTGCTTTTGTCAGCGGTGCAATTTCCTCTGTGTCAAATTTTGCATCGTATGCGTTTGCAATACAGTTTTTCAGTTCATCTTCTGTAAAGTCGGTAAGAAAACGGCTCATTACCTCGTATGCCACTTCCTGATAGCTCATAGCCGCAAGTTTTTCCATGGGAACATCCAGTGCTGGAATGGAGGTCGGTACAAATAATCCGCCGTCGTCGGACAGACCCTTTAAGATTGCCTGGGATGCAGTTACGGTTTCTCCATTGCCTCTGGTACTTTTGTATAATACTTCCATGCTCTTTCTCTCCTTCACTTTGACTCCCGGCAGAGCCTCTCTGACTCCCGGCCGGATACGCTTCAGATTCGTTTTACCTGTACGCTTCCTCTTATTATAATGGATGAAGTATGAAAAAACAACAAAAATATACAAAAAATGACTGTGCACAAAAATGCACAGCCATTTTCCACCATTCTGCCAAAATATTTTTTGTCAGAATGTACGATTTAATTTTCGTCGGACTCCTCCGTTTTTGCTTCGCCGTCTTCTAATGCCGGAGCTTCCCTTTCTGTCTCCTCGAGCGCGAGTGCTTCTTCCTCTTTTTCCGCATTCTCCGCGATCTTATCTTCCGCCCAGGCCACAAACGCTGCCGCATCTCCGATCTCAAAGCGTTTCTTATCGAGGAAGGTGCTTCTGCCTCCGATGGTGATGCGGATAAAATTATCAAACTCCGTCACCTTTGTCAGCTCTTCGAGCGGAATATCGGTGCTTCTGCCCTCTTTTTCATATGTCATTGTGAGCACATGCTCAGTAAAACGAAGGGTACGTTCTCCAAGGAGTCCTCTCTTTTTGCATTTTTTCATCTGTGAACGTGCCATCAGATTTGGCAGAAACGTACACAGAAGTGCCATCAGAATGGAGATTCCAAGATTGAAGAAGTCTCCCGGCATGATAAATCCCCGCGCTGCTGCACCGTAGATCATAAAAGCGATCGCAGCCACAACAGCAATCCCTGTGATAATCCGCAGTACCAGACGTACTTTTTTTATCTCGGTGCCGTAAATCTCCACAAACATTCCTTTGGTGTATTCAATTTTGTTTTTAAACAGCATATGCTCTCTCTTTTCTTATCGGTTGTTGATTGCAGTTACCAGCGCGTCGATGGAAGCGCGGATGATATCCGGATCTACGCCTGCGCCCCAGGAAAGGATTCCGTCCGGCTTTTTGATGCCGACGTAGGCAATTGCCTGTGCACTTGAGCTCTGCTCCAGCGCGTGCTCCGTGTAGCTGACCAGATCATACTGCAGATTATACTGCTGTTTCAGTGCATTGCTGACCGCATTCAGACGGCCGTTTCCTTCTGCATATGCAGTTGTGTACTCTCCGCCCTCGTAATTGGAGGTAACCTGTGCTTCAATTCTGCCCTCATCGAGCTGTTTAAAGTGAACGCCGTTGATGTTGTACGGTGTTGTTACGTTCTCGAAGGTATCCTTAAACAGTTCAAAGATCTCATCCGGACGCAGCTCTTTGTGCAGATGATCGGAAACAGATTTTGCGGTATAGCTCATGGCCTCGCGCATCTTCGCCGGCAGATTCAGGCCGTATTTCGTCTCCAGAATATAGCCGACACCGCCCTTTCCAGACTGGCTGTTGATGCGGATGACGTCTGCATCGTAGTTTCTTCCGATATCGGTCGGATCGATCGGCAGATACGGAACGGTCCAGGTATCCGGTGCTTTCTCCTCGATCCAGTGCATGCCTTTTGCGATCGCATCCTGATGGGAACCGGAGAAGGCTGCAAATACGAGAGATCCGCAGTACGGGCTTCTCGGGTTGATGCTCATACCGGTGAAGGATTCAAATGCATGGCAGAGCTTCGGCATATCGGAGAAGTCAAGCTCCGGATCGACGCCCTGCATGTACATGTTCATGCCGACCGTGATAATATCCACGTTTCCGGTTCTCTCGCCGTTTCCGAACAGCGTTCCCTCGATACGGTCTGCTCCGGCAAGGATACCCATCTCTGCATCGGAAACGCCGCAGCCGCGGTCATTGTGCGGATGAAGGGAAAGAACGACATTATCGCGGTATTTCAGGTTTTTGCTCATGTATTCCACCTGGCTTGCATAAACGTGCGGCATGGAAAGCTCCACGGTGCTCGGCAGGTTGATGATGGCTTTGCGGTCTGCAGTCGGCTGCCATACGTCGAGAACGGCGTTGCACACCTCAAGCGCATATTCCGGCTCGGTTCCGGTAAAGCTCTCCGGGCTGTACTCGAAGCGGTATTTCTCGCCGGCCTCTTCTGTCAGCTCTTTTAAGAGCTTTGCTCCCTCAACCGCGATTTTCAGGATGTCTTCTTTCGATTTTTTGAAGACCTGCTGACGCTGTGCATAGGAAGTGGAATTGTAAACGTGAACGATGGCATTCTTGCAGCCCTTTAATGCCTCGAAGGTCTTGCGGATGATATGCTCTCTCGCCTGGGTCAGAACCTGAACGGTTACGTCATCCGGGATCAGATCCTGCTCGATCAGGGTGCGAAGGAATTCGTACTCGGTCTCAGATGCTGCCGGGAAGCCGACCTCGATCTCTTTGAAACCAACCTCAACGAGGAGTTTGAAGAATTCTACCTTCTGCTCCAGGCTCATCGGAATTACAAGTGCCTGGTTTCCGTCACGAAGGTCAACGCTGCACCATACCGGTGCTTTGTCAATGCTGTCTTTTTCTGCCCAGTCCATGCACGGAACCGGCGGCATATAATACTGTTTCTGATACTTCTTTACATTCATCATGATTTTTCCCTCCCAGAAAGTGAAATATAATTTATTCTGCCGACATAAATTCGGGATGAAAGCATAAAAAAATCTCTCATCTTCTGTGTCGGCTTCTGACACAAGAGACGAAAGACTTGCTATCTTACGCGGTACCACTCCTGTTTTACAGAGATTTTCTCTGTACACTCTGCGGATACGGATGAAACATCTGCATATCCTGCCCCTCTAACGGTGGGTTTCCGTCTGCACCTACTCTTCTTATTCTAAATTTGGGAGCAGCGGCTCTGAGGTCAGTTCCACGGAATTCGTCTGCTGTTTCGCATCACCCAACAGCTTTCTGGATTCGGAAGCTCCATGTAGTATTCCTCTTCTTTGCCTTTTTCCTAACTTGGCTCTTATGTTACCATTTTTCTCCATCTCTGTCAAGCGCAAAACGCAGGATTCCCACGACAAACGCATGAATGACTATCTAATACCAATTCTGCTTTTTCAGTTTTTTTAAGCTTCTAAAAGTTCTTCCAAGTACTTAATTGGACGCAAGCTTACTACAAACCTTTTCTTT
>NZ_CDRRUH010000082.1:0-8897 GCF_977045365.1 Fusicatenibacter sp. | reverse complement strand
GCATTTGGATGTAACGTTTCGGGAAGATGCAAATACAACAATTGATAAAATGGCGGCACAAAATTTGAATATAATAAGAAAATGGAGCCTGAGTATTTTGAAACCGGCAGAGTTATCAAGACATAAGTTGTCGATGAGAAAGAAAAGGTTTGTAGTAAGCTTGCGTCCAATTAAGTACTTGGAAGAACTTTTAGAAGCTTAAAAAAACTGAAAAAGCAGAATTGGTATTAGATAGTCATTCATGCGTTTGTCGTGGTTTCTCAAGTTTGGGGATGGACAATATGGAAGTTTTGTGATATGATTATTTACTGTCTGATGTTCCGTTTTATGACGAAGTAAGATATGTAATCGCGGCTGGCAGGACCGAAAGGGGCCAGGTGAGGAAAGTCCGGGCTTCGCAGGGCAGGGTGCCGGATAACGTCCGGCGGAGGTGACTCCAGGGATAGTGCAACAGAGAGATACCGCCAGAGGGATCTTTGATTTTTCTGGTAAGGGTGGAAAGGCAGTGTAAGAGACTACCGTTTCTCTGGTAACAGAGGAAGCCATGTAAACCCCATCCGAAGCAAGACCGAATAGAAAACGTATATGGCTGCCCGTCATGTTTTCAGGTGGGTCGCTGAAGGGGACTGGCGACAGTTCCATTGGATAGATGATTACACACGACATAACCCGGCTTATCGTTTTGCTTTGTATTAGGACGGAAGGTTGTAGTCCCCGCGTCCGTGCCTTTCGCGCGCGGGAGGGGAGCTGCGACGGGGGATCACTCCGTGATTCGGACATCCAGACAAAATAAGTACGCCGGGAACGGACACGAGTGGATTGTGTTCGTTCCCGGCGTACTTATTTTGTCCGGCTGTCCGCCTCAAGTCGCAATCCCTCGTGCGCAGTTCCCCTCCCGCGCGCGAAAGGCACGGACGCGGGGACGTGAGTCGCCTCTTTGAGGCGGCTCACTGCCCGCTGATATTTGTTATGAAAATGAAAAATAAAGGAGATATAAGAGATGAAAATTGTTTTGGCGTCGGGGTCACCGAGACGGAGAGAGTTGATGGAGATGTTGGGGGTTGAATGTGAGGTGCGGCCGTCGGGGGCGGAAGAGGTTGTGACGTCTGCAGAGCCGGAGAAGGTTGTGGAGGAGCTTTCGAGATTGAAGTGTCTGGATGTGGCAGAGGGCACAGAAGGTGACTCTGTGGTGATTGGAGCGGATACGGTTGTGGCTTTTGAGGAGGAGATTCTGGGAAAGCCGAAGGGGATTGAACAGGCGAGAAAGATGATGCGGGAGTTGCAGGGGAAGGTGCATCAGGTGTATACTGGGGTTACGATTGCGGTGAAGGAGGGGGACGCGAAGAAGGTTGTGTCGTTCTGTGACGGTACGGATGTGGAGTTTTATGCGATGTCGGATGAGGAGATTGAGGGGTATCTTGCTCTCGAGAGAGAGGGAGAGGCTCCGGTCTGGTCGGATAAGGCTGGTGGATATGGGATTCAGACGGCGTTTGGGACAAAGTTTATTAAGGGGATCCGGGGGGACTATTATAATGTGATGGGGCTTCCGGCGTCCAGGGTTTATCATGAATTGAAGGAACTGGGTGTTTTGGAGTGAAAAGGAGGTACGAAGAAAGATGAAGAAGTTTTCGGAAATTGAGTATGTAAGACCGGATATGGAAGTGGAGAAAGAGAAGGTCAGAGCGTATACGGAGGCGTTGAAAAACGTAAAGTCGTATGAGGAGCTGCGCGGGCTTTTTATGGAAGAGAAGGCGCGGGAGGATGTCTGGGCGACGATGGCGGAAGTGGCACAGGTGAGGTATACGGTGGATACCAGGGATTCGTTTTATGAAGGGGAGGTTCAGTTCTGGAATGAGACGGTTCCGGGGATTCGGCTGTTGATGCAGAAGGCGGAGAAGGTGATTCTGGAGTCTCCGTTTATCAAAGAGTTTGCGGAGGAGTTTGGAGACTTCTTTGTGAAGAATATGGAAGTTGGGCAGAAACTGGCCGATGACTGTATTGTGGAGGATTTGATTGAAGAGGCGAATCTGACGCAGCAGTACAGCAAAATTACGGCGAATGCTTCGACGGAATTTAAGGGAGAAACGTGTAATTTTTACGGACTGCTGAAAGCAATGCAGAGTACGGACCGTGAAATGCGGAAAGAGGCGATGACGGCGTGGGGAGATCTGTATGAGAAGATTTCCGGGGAGCTGGATGCGCTGTATGACAAGATGGTTCCGCTGCGCGATAAAATTGCGAAAAAGCTGGGATTTTCTTCTTATATTGAGTTTATTTATCTCAGCTATGGAAGATACGATTATACGGCGGAGGATGTTGCGAAGTTCCGTGCGCAGGTGAAGGAAAAAATTGTGCCGCTCTGCCTGGAACTTAGGAAAGAGCAGGAGAAACGGCTTGGCGTGGACAAGCTGCATTATTACGATGAGGAGCTGATTTTCCCGGAAGGAAATGCGGTGCCGGAGGGAATGACGGCGGAGCTGGTTGCGAAGGCACAGAAGATGTACCATGAACTGTCGAAGGAAACGGGCGAGTTCTTTGATTTTATGGTGGAGCATGAGCTGTTTGATCTGGAGACGAAGCCGGGAAAACAGACGGGTGGTTACTGTACGTTTCTGAATACGTTCAAGGCGCCGTTTATCTTCTCAAACTTTAACGGCACGAGCGCAGATGTCGATGTTCTGACCCACGAGGCAGGTCATGCGTTTGAGGCGTATACGGCGGCGAAACAGATTCCGTTTATGGACATGGTTTTCCCGACGAGCGAGGTGGCGGAGATTCATTCGATGTCGATGGAACATTTTGCGTACCCGTGGATGGATGCATTCTTTGGAGATAAGGCAGACGATTACCGTTATGCACATCTGATGAGTGCGCTCGAAGTGATTCCGTACATGGTATGCGTGGATGAATTTCAGCATAAAGTATTTGAAAACATCGGCATGACGGCAAAGGAGCGCCGTGAGGTATGGCATCAGCTGGAGCTGAATTATATGCCTTGGAGAAATTACGATGGTCACAAGTTCCTCGAGGAGGGCGGTTTCTGGATGCAGAAGCAGCATATTTTTGTGAATCCGTTCTATTATATTGATTATGCGCTGGCGCAGATCTGTGCGTTCCAGTTCTTTGAGCGGTCGAAAAAAGAGCCGGAGCAGGCGTGGGCGGACTATTACCGTCTCTGCCAGGCGGGCGGAAGCAAGGGATACTTTGAACTGCTGGAATTAGCAGGCCTGAAAAATCCGTTTGTGGATGGAACGGTCGAAGAAGTTGTAGAGGGACTGAAGCCGTATTTAAAACGAAAAGTAAAGTATACGATCCGTCCGGTGCGCGAGGAGGATCTGAAACAGGTAGCCGAGGTGGAGGCAGTCTGCTTCCCGGCTGCGGAGGCGGCAGGCTATGAGGATTTTATTGAGCGGTATAAAACCTGTAAAAACAGCTTCTTTGTAGCGGAGACCGAGGACGGCGAAATCGCAGGCTTCTGCAACGGCTGCTGCGCGGATACGGATTATCTGGCGGATGCGTTGTATCACGATGCTTCGCTGCACAACCCGGACGGCGATTACCAGATGATTTTCGGGCTGGACGTCAATCCGAAGTTTCAGAAACAGGGCATCGGCGAAGCACTGATGCGTTATATGGTAAAGAGCGCAGGGGAGCGCGGCAAAAAAGCCGTTGTTCTTACATGCAAGGATCATATGATTCCATTCTATAAAATGATCGGATACGAATATATCGAACTTTCCGATTCAACGCACGGCGGTGCCAAATGGCATAAGATGATGTACCGTTTCTAAAAGAGAAAACGGGACAGCACAGGGCAGAACAGAGAACAGGCGAAATTTCTCTGTTCTGCCTTATTTTGCGGAAAAACAGGGCTCTTAACGGCGGCTTTTTCTCAATAGCAGAGCAAATTTCAGAAAAAAATACAAAAAAATAGTAAAAAAGCAGTTGACATCTAACGTACGTTAGCATATACTAACAACTGAAATAGAGATGAAACTCATTATCATACACAGGAGGTAATTGACTATGCCTTTAACGATGGCAAATCCAGGCGAATGTTACACAATCAGAAAAGTCGGCGGAAAAGAAGAGACCAGAAGATTTCTTGAAAATCTTGGCTTCGTCGTTGGCGGAAACGTGACAGTCGTATCGGAAATCGACGGCAATCTCATCGTGAATGTGAAAGATTCCAGGGTGGCCGTTGGAAAAGATATGGCAGCCAAAATCCTGATTTGATAGGAAAGAAGGAGAGAAGATGAAGACTTTAAAAGAGACTTCCGTAGGAGAAACCGTTAAAGTTGTAAAACTCAACGGCTCCGGTCCGGTCAAAAGAAGAATCATGGATATGGGAATCACCAAGGGTGTTGACGTATTCGTGCGCAAAGTTGCTCCGCTCGGCGATCCGGTCGAAGTAACCGTCAGAGGATACGAATTATCCTTAAGAAAAGCAGATGCCGAAATGATTGAAGTAGAGTAAATTTTTTTTGCCTGCTTGTTAGCGGATGCTAACAAAAGCAAGCTGTAGCCAATATTGGTAAGGCTTGTGAAGTTATTAAAATCAGTAAAAATCAAAGAAAGAGGGGCATGGAAAAAATGGCAATTAAGATTGCACTCGCAGGAAACCCGAACTGCGGTAAGACAACATTGTTCAATGCACTGACAGGCTCCAACCAGTTCGTAGGAAACTGGCCAGGTGTAACCGTCGAGAAAAAAGAAGGAAAGCTCAAAGGCCACAAAGATGTCACCATCATGGACCTTCCGGGTATCTATTCTTTATCTCCGTATACACTGGAGGAAGTGGTAGCCAGAAATTACCTGATTAATGAAAGACCAGATGCGATTCTGAACATCGTAGATGGTACCAACATTGAGCGTAACCTGTATCTGTCCACACAGATCATGGAACTTGGTATTCCGGTGATCATGGCTGTCAACATGATGGATATTGTTGAAAAGAACGGAGACAAAATACATATCGACAAACTGGCGAAAAAGCTGGGCTGTGAAGTTGTAACCATCTCTGCACTGAAAGGAACCGGAATCAAAGAAGCTGCTGATAAAGCAGTGCAGATTGCACAGAAAAAAGGTGCTGCTGTACCAGTTCATGAGTTTGACAAGGATGTGGAGGCAGTCATCCGCACCGTTGAGAGCAAACTCGGAAGTGATATTGTAAATGAGCAGAAACGCTTCTTTGCAATCAAACTTCTGGAGAAAGATGATAAGATCACAGAGCAGATGAAATCCGTTCCGGATGTATCTGCCGAGATCAAACAGCTGGAAGACAAATTTGATGACGATACCGAGAGTATTATTACAAACGAGCGTTACGTTTATATTTCCAGCATCATCGGTGACTGTGTCACAAAGAACAAGAAAAACGCCATGACAACATCGGATAAGATCGACCGGATCGTAACTAACCGCTGGCTGGCACTTCCGATCTTCGCGGTTGTTATGTGGGTTGTATATTATGTATCTGTCACAACAGTAGGTACTTTTGTAACGGACTGGACCAACGATGTACTCTTTGGAGAGATCATTCCGCCGGCCATTGAAAATCTGCTGAACGCGATCCACTGCGCTGACTGGCTGCAGGGTCTGATCCTGGATGGTATTGTTGCCGGTGTTGGTGCCGTACTTGGATTCGTACCGCAGATGCTGGTACTGTTCCTGTTCCTGGCATTTCTGGAGTCCTGCGGTTACATGGCGCGTGTTGCATTCATCATGGACCGTATCTTCCGTAAATTTGGACTTTCCGGAAAATCCTTCATTCCGATGCTGATCGGAAGTGGTTGTGGTGTTCCTGGTATCATGGCTTCCCGTACCATCGAGAATGACCGTGACCGTAAAATGACCATCATGACAACAACGTTTGTACCTTGTGGAGCAAAACTTCCAATCATCGCCCTGATCGCAGGCGCTCTGTTTAATGGAGCTTCCTGGGTTGCACCAAGTGCTTACTTCGTTGGTATCGCAGCAATCATCTGCTCCGGTATCATCCTGAAAAAAACAAAACTGTTCGCTGGCGATCCGGCTCCGTTTGTTATGGAGCTTCCGGCTTACCACTGGCCGACGGTAAGCAACGTTCTTCGCAGCATGTGGGAGCGTGGCTGGTCTTTCATCAAAAAAGCCGGTACGATCATCCTGATGTCTACTATCGTTCTGTGGTTCCTGATGAACTTCGGATGGGTTGACGGATCCTTCGGAATGCTGGAAGCTGAGCAGTTAAATGACAGTATCCTGGCTTCCATCGGAAGCGTGATCGCTCCTCTGTTTGCACCTCTTGGATGGGGCGACTGGAAGATGGCTGTTGCAGCTGTTTCCGGACTGATCGCAAAAGAGAACGTTGTTGGTACCTTTGGCATCCTGTTCGGCTTTGGTGAAGTTGCAGAAGACGGCGCCGAGATCTGGGGACAGCTCGCAGGAAGCTTATCTACGGTAGCAGCTTATTCCTTCCTGGTATTCAACCTTCTGTGCGCACCGTGCTTCGCAGCAATGGGTGCAATCAAACGTGAGATGAACAATACCAAATGGTTTTTTACTGCAATCGGATATCAGACACTGCTTGCCTATGTTGTATCCCTGTGCATCTATCAGATCGGTAACCTGTTTATCGGCGGCGGTTTTGGAATCGGAACGGTAGTTGCTGTTCTGCTCATCATCGGATTTGTATATCTGCTGGTAAGACCTTACAAAGAAAGCGCAACTCTGAGCGTTTCCACCAACAAAATGTTCAGCAAATAATTGCTGTGACAGATAGAGAACATGTATCTGATGAAGAGTCCGTATCCGGCATCCGCTGCAGGATGCGGACTCTTTTGAAAAGAAAGGAGTTGTTTTTATGGGAACTTTTATCACACTTGTAGTCATTGTTGGTCTGGTAGGACTTGCAGTACGCAGTATGATTAAAGATAAAAAAAGCGGCAAGGGAAGCTGTGGTGGTAACTGCGGGCAGTGCAAGGGACATTGCGACTGACAGGACAGGAATCATCATCAGGAGGTAGAACGTATGCCGCAGGAACAGACAAAGCATGAAGCCAGAAATTATCACAGAACACAGATGAAGCGAGAACTGATTATTCAGAAGCTCCGGGAACAGGGATGCAGAATAACCAGACAGAGACGGATTCTGCTCGATATTATCCTGGAAGAGGAGTGCTCCTGCTGTAAAGAAATTTACTATAAAGCTCTGCAGAAAGACAGCAGCATCGGGCCTGCTACGGTGTATCGCATGGTGAATACACTGGAGAGCATCGGTGCAATCAGCCGCAAAAATTTTTACAAGATTGCCTGTGGAGAAGAATGCTTCAAAGATCAGGGCTGTACCGTAGAACTGAGCGATCATACCATCTGCCGCTTAAGCGGAGAGATGTGGATGGACGTGATGAAATCCGGACTGAAGGCAAAGGGCTATATTCAGAATCAGGATATTGAAAATGTGATTGTTTCAGCGGTGGAAGGCTGAAAAACGGGGAAAACGGGTGAAAATTCCTTCCGTTTTCCCCGTTTTAATGAAAATAATTATCAAAAAGAACTGTACGTATTGTCTAACCGAGCAGGTGAGTGCTATACTGTGAACCACGGCGGGGGAAGATATAAAATTCAGGAAAAATTTATTTTAACAACAGGAGGAAATGTAATATGACAATCAAAGATTTAAAACATCCAGGACTTTTCGCAGCAGGAGTATTATTCGGAACAGCAGGTATCAAAGCACTGTCCAGCAAGGATGCGAAAAAACTTTACACCAACTGCACCGCAGCTGTTCTTCGTGCAAAGAAAGTTGTTATGGATACGGTAACGACCATCCAGGAGAATGCGGAGGACATCTATGCTGACGCAAAACAGATCAACGAAGAGCGTGAAGCAGCAGAAGAGGCAGTAGAGGATGTAGCTGAAGAGACAGCAGAGGAAGCTGTTGAAGCAGAAGCAGAGGATACGGTTGAGGCATAAGCTGTACACAGCAACATCTGATTTACGTCGTATTCATACGGAAAAACGAAACGCCTGCAGAATTCTCTGCAGGTGTTTTTCTAGGAGGCATAAGATTTGAAATTTTATATTAAACACGAAAGCAGAGGCAGAATCCGAATCCATCTGGCACAGAAGCGCATGTCCTCCGTACAGGCAGAGACACTGCTGTACTATCTGCAGAATCAGAACCAGGTATCTTTCGCGAAGGTATATGACAGAACCGGCGATGCCGTGATTTGTTACGAGGGAGAACGAGCCGCTGTGATTCGGATGATACAGCTCTTCCACTACGAGGAGGTAGAGCTGCCGACCGGACTGCTTGAGAGTTCCGGCAGAGCGTTAAACAACGAATATCAGGAAAAGCTGATCAGCAAAGTGATTTACCACTTTGGAAGAAAATGGCTTCTTCCGGCACCGATCCGTGCCATCTATACTACGGTTGTTTCCGTAAAATATATCTGGAAAGGAATCCAGACACTGGCACAGGGAAAGATCGAAGTTCCGGTTCTTGATGCAACTGCAATCGGTGTTTCGATGCTCCGCGGCGACTATGGAACCGCAGGCTCTGTCATGTTCCTGCTCGGCGTAGGAGAGCTGCTTGAGGAATGGACGCATAAAAAATCCGTCGGAGATCTGGCACGCAGCATGTCGCTGAACGTCGGAAAGGTATGGCTGAAAAAAGACGGCCAGGAAATTCTCGTTCCGTCTGAAAAAATTGTTGCGGGCGACGAGATTGTCGTACATATGGGAAATCTGATTCCATTCGACGGCGAGGTATCCAACGGCGAGGGTATGGTAAATCAGGCTTCTCTGACCGGAGAATCTGTTCCGGTACGCCGTACCTTAGGTTCCGTTGTCTATGCGGGAACGGTTCTTGAGGAGGGCGAGCTTACCATTCTTGTGAAGCAGACCGGCGGATCCAG
>NZ_CDRRUH010000081.1:0-8986 GCF_977045365.1 Fusicatenibacter sp. | reverse complement strand
CTGTTTTAAAGGATCTTTCGATCGTTTTGAATTACTTATTCAGAACTTTCGAGGATGTGTTTCACTGTTTAATTATCAAGGATCTCTGCCGTTCCGACTCGGATCAGCTCGTTTATTTTATCACAGAGCTTTTCGTTTGTCAAGAACTTTTTTAATTTGTTTTTTGAAGCTCTTTCGAACTTCTTTGCTGTTCTCTCGATCAGCAACTCGTTTATTTTATCAAACTCATTTGCTTTTGTCAAGAACTTTTTTAAGTTTTTTTGAAGCAGTTTCTGCAACCTGCGGCAGCCACCCGGCTCCGAACTAGGTTTTTCTGTTTCAAAAGAACTCATTCACTGTAGCTCTCGCTGACAGCTTAGTTATAATAACACCGCCCAAAACAAAAGTCAACACCTTTTTTCGAATTTTCTTATTTTTAGAAAAATATAGTTAATTCTGCATATTTCGTATTTTATCTGACTATTTAGAATCTATTCGAAACCGTCCAAAAGAAAAGGCGCCTTCCGGCGCCCTTTCCCTTTCAACTCTTATTTCTCACGTTTACGATAAACAACTGCTCCGACCACTGCTGCTGCAGAAACGCTGAGCAGGATCACCCACAGCATCACCTGTGTGCGGTCTCCCGTGTCCGGACTCTTTGTTGCTTTCTTCAGATAGAATACGGTATCCGCCTGGCCCTTGCTTGAAACGATCGAAATCGTATGCTTGCCTTCTCCCAGACTCTTTGTATACTCTGCCTTCAGCGTAACCTGCGTATTCTCTTTTCCAGCCATCACATAATTCTTCGCATCAATCTCTTTCTGGTCGATGAGAACCTTTTTGAGATCCTTTGCTTCAAAATCTGCGGTGAAGGAAAGCTCCTTGCCCTGCATACCTGACTGATTGACTCCTTTGGTAATCTTCGGAAGACTCTGCGCAGTCATCGGTTTCTGTTTCAGGCCGGCAATCGCTTTTTCCAGCGCTGCCGCATAACCATCCACCGTCTTCTGCTCCGTGATATTCTTTCCGCGTACAATCGCTGCTTTTGCATCATTGACTGCTTTTACGCTCTCGTCCGTGTATTTCTTCAGATCGTTTGGAATCTTCTTCACTGCGGCATCTACTTTGCTGTAGTCCGCATCTTTATACGTAAGGCCGGCAATCGCTGCCTCGATCTTTTTTGCGTAACCGTCTACGCTCTCCTGCTCTGTGACCGGCCGCTCGGTTACGACGCTGTTCTTTGCACCTTCCAGTGCTTTTACAGACGCATCGGTATACAGACTGAGGTCCGCCGGAATCTTTTTGATGGCTTCCTCTACTTTGGAATAATCTGCTTTCCGAACCCGCAGTCCTGCCAGTGCATTTTCAATTGCTGCTGCCCAGCCGTCTACTTCTGCCTGATCCAGAATGGTTTTTCCGCTTTCTACGCTGTTGATCGCTGTCTGAAGCGGATGAATGCTTTCTTCCGTATAAATACTCAGATCATTCGAAACTTTGGCAAGAGCCGCGTCTACGGCGCTGTAGTCCGCCGGTTTCAGGGTCAGTCCGTCAAGAGCTGCCTTCAGGTTTTCTGCAAACTGATCGACTTCCTCCTGTCTGCTGTCATCCAGATCCCATACAATGGCTTCTTTTGCCGCATTCAGTGCTTTTACACTCTCTTCGGTATAAATGGATAAGTCTTTCGGAATCTCTCCCAGGCGTTTTTCCACTCCCAGATAATCTGCCGGAACCGGTTTGCGTACCAGTGCTGCAATTGCATTCTCCAGTGCTTCCGCATAAGCAGCAACTGCCTGCTGCTCTTCTATCGTTTTGGTGCGGTCGATGGATGCGATGACTGCTTTCAGTGCTTCCACGCTCTCTTCCGTATAGATAGAAAGATCTTCCGGAACTTTGGCAAGTACTGCATCAACTTCTGTGTAATCTGCGCCAAGAAGCGTCAGTGCGTTTACTGCTGTCTGAATGGCTGCCGCATAACCATTTACGGTTTCCTGTTCAGCTGACGGCAGGTTCTCTTTTACCGCATCTTTTGCTTTCTGAACAGCTGCCGCGCTTTCTTCTGTATACCGGCCCATGTCCTCCGGGATCAGCGCCAGCGCTTCTGTTACTTTGGTGTAATCTGCGGCTTTTACAATCACAGTGAATTCCTGTGTGAAGTCAACGCCGGTTTTCTTTCCGTCTTTGATTGTCGCCAGAAGTTTTACGGTTCCGGCATTCGTTACTTTCAGGTTTGTGCCGTCTAAAACAGCACCTGTCATCCCGGCATCCGTGATTTTCCATGTGATCTGTTTCTGATCTGCATTTTCCGGAACTGCTTTGCCCGTCAGTGCGGTGGTTCCCGGGATTTCTTTCGGTATGCCCTGGATTTCTGTTACAGCTACGTACTCATAGGTTCTTATCTGAATTTCAATGGCATCTTTTGTTTCCGTTTCTGCGATCTTTGTTACAATCCAGCTTCCGTTCCAGCTGTCTGCCTTTTTAAGCAGATAATCTGCCGGAGCCTTTTTGGCCTTTTCCGTAAGATCCTTCAGATTCCAGGAAGCCGCCGCTGCGATCACAGCCTCTTTTTCTGTTTTTATTCTTTCTTTGTCATCCGGATTTGTTTTTTCTGAAAGTATTCGGATTTCTCTGTTCTCTGCATCATTTTTAATCTCCGTATCTTTGCCGAGAACATCGCCTGCTTTCAGCGAAAGCTCTCCGAACTTCCACGTTTTGGCTTCCTCTTTTGCGAATGCCATGGTTGGGAACATCGTCACGATCAGAAGCATGGACAGTACAAACGAAAGCATTTTTTTCGTTTTCTTCATAACACAAATCCTCCTTTCCTTTTGATTGTTTTGCAGCCGCCAGGGGCCGCAGTTTCTCTTGTTACTTTCATTATACGTGTGTCAGAAAAAGAGTCAACGGGCCGTAAAAATTCGTAAGAATTCTTGTGCATTTCCGCTAAAATACTTTCAACGTTTTTTCACAATACTTCCATGAATTTTTACGGCCCGTCAGATTTTCTTAAGATATTCCTTTATTTGTGATGAAGCACATATTTCACATACGCAATTCTGCGGCTGTCCGGTGCCCAGGAGTTGACGTTGATACTGCCCTGGCCGCCGAAAAGATCCAGCAGTTTTTTCTTATTCTGTCCGTCATAATCCATCATTCCAAGCGATACCTGCATGTTCGGCAGATGCTCGTTCGGTTCCAGCTCGCCTTTGGTGAAGGTCAGGTAAATGACGTGTTTTCCATCCGGCGAAACGTGGCCGAACCAGTTATTGGCATCGGAATCGGTCATCTGGGTGAGACCGCTGCCGTCACGGTTCATCCGCCATACCTGCATCAGACCGCTTCTGGTGCTGTTGAACCAGATGTGCTTTCCGTCCGGTGAATACTCCGGACCGTCGTTATAGCCCTTTCCGTCCGTCAGACAGGTTTCTTCGCCGCCATCCACAGGGATGGTGCAGATCTCAATGCGCATTTTCTCCTCCTCCGGATTCTGACGGAATGCACAGTAGGCAAGTTCTTTTCCATCCGGTGACCATCCATGAAGGAAGCTGCATCCCGGACCGGTCAGATCCTTCGCCGTTCCTTTTCCCATTGGGAGCACATAGATATGAGATTCATACACTCCGTCTTTGAGTTCCGGCGGCATACAGCTTACCGCCAGCAGTTTATTATCCGGTGACGGAACGTGGTCATTGTTGCACTGCACACAGTCGCCGGTATCAACCTGCTCCACATGGTCTTTGTCAATTTCGTAGCGATAGATTTTTCCTTCGGAATTATAAAGCAGGGTATTTCCATCATTCAGCCAGTTCGGTGCTTCGATGATTCCCGGAAATTCATGGAGCACTGTCTCTTCTCCCGTTTCTACATCCAGAGTACACAGGATACTGTCGGTGCTGTCCCGGTCGCCGGTCCAGCCGGAGAGCATCCGTCCGGCACGGCAGGTGTCCTCCAGTGTCGTCGCATCCATGTCCACAATCTGCAGTGCTCCGTTTGCACGGGCAAACTGGAAGCATGCTTTCAGATCGACCATGCCTTTTCCGAGAGGTGCTTCTTTTCCGGTGAATTTCATATCTTTATAATGAACTGCTTTGACAAGATCTGCATGTGCCCACAGGAACTCCTCCGGATCGACACCGCCGCAGTACATCCATCCGGTATCGACTTCGGCACCAACTTTTCCTCCGCAGGCATCCAGCAGGTATTCGTATGCGGTTTTTCCATTCACGCGGATGCAGATGTCTTCTTTTTCATTGTGAATCAGAAGACCGGCACCAGCCTTTTCGAGCTCTTCTGCCAATTCGCGGTATCTTACCGCGGTTTCGTCCAGAACATCTTTCGCCAGGCGTGCCGGGCTCTTTACGACGAACCAGGAAATATGATATTTCTGCGCCAGCTCTGCAAGGATGGCAAGTTCTCTTTCATAGTGGTATTCATCCAGAAAGATATGGGCTGCGTGAACCTCAATGTGGTATTTTTCCAATAGCGGCATCGCCTGCTCCAGATCCTCCGGGCGCCAGAAACCGTAGTCTCTGGCATCGACGCGAAAGCCGAGGCACGGCTCGATCTGACGGTAGCCTGCCGCATAAATTTTCTTTAAAAATCCTTCCGGATCCTGTTTCCACTCTTTTGACACCCCATACATCTGCACTCCAAAATACATTTCGCTTCCTCCTTCTCCCAAATCCGCTGTTTTTCCCATATTTTAAGCGGATTTTCTTTCATTTTCTTCTATTTTATCACATCTGTTTCTTCCATTAAAGATATGCTTTTTCTAAAGTAAGAAAGACTTCTGCAGAGGGTCGCTTCAGCGACATAATTCCCCTCCGCCGCAGTGCGATCCTGCCCGGAGGGCTTTTTAATTTACCGAAAAATTCAACGAACTTTCCGGTAAATTCGGTTAAAAAAGGCGTCCTGCATACACTATTTGCATATGCAGGACGCCCCTGTTTCTTATACAAACTGGTTCGTTTTCTCATCATACTCATAGTCGATGAGCGCCAGTTTTTCCCGCAGATCGGATTCCTCTGTCTGCATGGCCGCGCAGAATTCTGCGAGCGACGGGTAAAAATCTCTCAGCTGTGTATTCACATAACTCAGCAGCATTACGGGATCTTTCGGCATCATTCGTCCACTACCTCCACACCTGGTTTGATCATTGCCTTCAGACCTTCGTTTTCCACATCCAGAAGAATGGTGTCACCCTCGCTCACCTGACCGCCAAGGATCAGTTTTGCGGTGCTGGTTTCTACTTCTTTCTGAACGAAACGTTTCAACGGACGTGCGCCGTAAACCGGATCGTAACCGCCATCGATCACAAACTGTTTTGCAGCCGGACTCAGCTCAACGCGAAGCTCCTGATCTGCCAGACGTTTGTTCAGGCCTTTCAGCAACAGATCTACGATATGACCAATGTTGTCTTTTGTCAATGGTTTAAACATAATTGTTTCATCCAGACGGTTCAGGAATTCCGGACGGAAGTGTGCACGCAGATCCTGCAGAACCAGATTTCTCGCCTCTTCAGAAATGCTGCCGTCATCCTGAATACCATCCAGCAGATACTGGGATCCGATGTTGGAGGTCATGATCAAAATGGTGTTTTTGAAATCAACAGTACGACCCTGGGAGTCGGTGATACGGCCATCGTCGAGTACCTGCAGCAGAACGTTGAAGACATCCGGATGCGCTTTCTCGATCTCATCGAACAGAACAACAGAATACGGTTTTCTGCGCACTGCCTCGGTAAGCTGACCACCCTCCTCGTAGCCTACATATCCCGGAGGCGCTCCGATCAGACGGGAGACGGAATATTTCTCCATATATTCACTCATATCGATTCGAACCATGTTGTTCTCATCGTCAAACAGCTTTTCTGCAAGCGTTTTTGCAAGCTCTGTTTTACCGACACCGGTAGGTCCAAGGAACAGGAACGAACCGATCGGTTTTGTCGGATCTTTGATTCCGGCTTTGGAACGGATGATCGCATCCGAAACCTTTGTAACCGCCTCATCCTGACCGATCACTCTGGTGTGAAGCTCATCTTCCAGGCCGAGGATCTTGGTTCTCTCGCCTTCGGTCAGTTTTGCAACCGGGATTCCGGTCCAGCGGGAGACGATTCTGGCAATTTCTTCGTCTGTTACACTCTCGTGTACCAGAGAGAGATCTTCGTTCTTGACTTTTTTCTCTTCCGCTTCCAGCATCTGCTGTAATTTCGGAAGTTCACCGTACTGCAGTTCAGCGGCGCGGTTCAGATCATAATCATTCTTTGCTTTCTGGATCTGACGGTTCATGTCCTCGATCTGCTCACGCAGTTTAGACAGTTTCTCGACAGAACTCTTTTCATTTTCCCACTGTGCCTTTGCAGAATTGAAGGTATCTTTCAGCTCTGCGAGTTCTTTCTGCAATGTTTCCAGACGCTCGCGGCTTAAATTATCGGTCTCTTTTTTCAGTGCGGCTTCCTCGATCTGCATCTGCAGAATCTTACGGCGCTGCTCATCCAGCTCGGCCGGCATGGAATCCAGCTCTGTTTTGATCAGGGCGCACGCCTCGTCGACCAGGTCAATTGCTTTATCCGGCAGGAAACGGTCGCTGATGTAACGGTTCGAAAGGGTTGCAGCGGCAACCAGTGCACCGTCAGTGATTTTTACGCCGTGGTAAACTTCGTAGCGCTCTTTTAAGCCACGCAGGATGGAAATCGTATCCTCTACGGTCGGCTCGTCAACCTGAACCGGCTGAAAACGACGTTCCAGGGCGGCATCTTTTTCGATGTACTGACGGTATTCATCCAGCGTTGTGGCACCGATGCAGTGCAGCTCGCCTCTTGCCAGCATAGGTTTCAGCATGTTTCCGGCATCCATGGCACCGTCGGTTTTTCCGGCGCCGACGATCAGATGCAGCTCATCGATGAACAGAATGATTTTTCCGTCGCTCTTTCTGACTTCTTCCAGAACGGCTTTCAGACGCTCCTCGAATTCGCCGCGGTATTTTGCTCCTGCTACCAGGGCTCCCATATCGAGGGAAAAAATCGTTTTGTCTTTCAGGCTCTCCGGCACATCGCCGTTTGCGATTCGCTGTGCCAGACCCTCTACGACTGCGGTTTTACCAACACCAGGCTCACCGATCAGAACCGGGTTATTTTTTGTTTTACGGGACAGAATACGGACAACGTTTCGAATCTCGGTATCACGGCCGATAACCGGGTCCATTTTCTGGTTTCTGGCTTTTTCCACAATATCCTGACCATATTTTTCCAGCGTATCATATGTTGCCTCCGGGTTGTCGGTGGTGACTCTCTGGTTTCCGCGCACGGTGCTTAATGCCTGCAGGAAACGCTCTCTTGTGATGCCGTACTCCTGAAACAGTTTTTTCATGGACGGGCTTGGGTTTTTCAGCATAGCCAGGAAGAGGTGTTCTACGGAAACATACTCGTCTCCCATGGCTTTCGCCTCATCCTCAGCATTTACCAGTGCTTTATTCAGATACTGGCCGATATACGGCTGACCGCCGGACACTTTGACGCGGTCGTTCAGCGCCGTCTCGACGCGGTTCAGAAAATGATCTTTGTTGATTTCCATCTTTTCGATCATTTTCAGGATCAGGCTGTCATCCTGATGCAGGAGGTTATACAACAGATGCTCCTGCTCTATTTCCTGGTTGCCGAAATCGTATGCGGTCTTTTCCAGATCCTGTACTGCCTGCAGCGATTTTTGTGTGAATTTACTGATATTCATAATCGGCTTCCTCCTTATCTATCAAATGCTAACATTCGCTCCGAACAAAAAGAGTGAGAATGTAAAGTTTTTCTTTTTTGTTCTAGTCGTACTATAACACGAGTCGTTAGCACTGTCAAGAGGTGAGTGCTAATTATTTTACAAAAAAATTTATCTTTTCGCACTCACCCTAAAATTTGTGACCCTTTTTTATAGTCTTCCGGATGCATCTGTTTTGATTGATTGACAATTACCGAGCTATTCCCGTATATTTAACCTATAAGGCAGATACAAAATCCCAGATGTGCAGGTGAACAGACATGAAAAATATCCATAACATTGAATTTTATACCGGAAGCAAGGAAGAATTGCTTCCCGGTTTTGAAAAAGATTTTCCCTATATCGCTTCTAGGGCAGAACTTGACAAATATATAGGGGGTTATGTACCGTGGCACTGGCACAGGACAGTGGAACTTTTTTATATGGAAAGCGGCAGCATTGAATATGATACGCCAGGAGGAAAAATATTGTTTCCGGCTGGAAGCGGCGGCATGATAAATCCCAATGTACTCCATATGACAAAAGCAATATCGCAGAAAGAAAAGAATATACAGCTGCTTCATATTTTCGACGTTTCCTTACTTGCCGGAGAACAAGGAAGCAGGATTGAACAAAAATATATTTCACCTGTCATAACAGCCCCGCAGATTGAGGTAATCTCGCTTTTTCCGGGCAATGCAGAAGAAGAAAGGATTTTGAAACTGCTTGCTGCCTCATTTCGTTTATCCAGTGATGAATTTGGATATGAAATAAAACTACGGGAAGCCCTAACGGAAATATGGCTCATGCTTTTTGAACTTTCTCGTTCTATGCGTGAAAAGAAAGGGGAACATAACAAAAGCAACGATAAAATAAAGCTGATGATGATATACATTCATGAACACTACAGAGAAAAAATATCTATTCCGGCACTTGCTGAGGCAGCATATCTAAGCGAAAGGGAGTGTTACAGAGTGTTCCATGACTGTCTGCACATGACACCCGTTGAGTATATAACAACTTACCGTTTACAAATTGCCTGTCAGATGTTGGCAAAGGGGCAGGAAGCCGTTACTGTTATCAGTCATGAGTGTGGTTTAGGGAGCAGCAGTTATTTTGGAAAAGTTTTTCGGGAATATGCATATTGTTCACCTACAGAATATAGAAAAAAATGGCAGAATAGTGATAGGTAATGGCGGAAAAGAAATATTTTCCCTATGTCTTTTGCATTATAATGATACCTGTAAAGTAAATCAGCAATTTAC
>NZ_CDRRUH010000080.1:0-10623 GCF_977045365.1 Fusicatenibacter sp. | reverse complement strand
CAATCCCTTATCCTATTACTTAGTTAAAGTTGGAATATAAGTTGTAGAGCCGTATACGAGACCCGTACGTGCGGTTCAATGGGAGGGGCGAGGAAAATTTATTCTCCCTCTACCCTATTTTCTGACAACTCTTTTATTCTGCGTAGATCTTAACCAGTTCTTTCAGCATTGCCATCGTCTTTTCCATCCCCTCAACGGTAATGTGCTCATACGGTCCATGGCATGCATATCCGCCGGTTCCGATGTTCGGGCACGGCAGCCCCATGAAGCTTAAGCGTGCGCCGTCTGTGCCGCCGCGGATCGGAAGAACGATCGGCTCCATGCCGGCTCTTCTGGCTGCCTCTTCGGCATTCTCAATCAGATGGTAGCAAGGACGGATCTTCTCAGCCATATTGCGGTACTGTTCTTTGATCTCCAGTTTTACCGTTCCCTCGCCGTATTTTTCATTCATTGCTTTTTCAATCCGGCGCAGATTCTCTTCTTTTGCTGCAAATTTCTCTGCATCGTGATCACGGATGATGTACTCGGACTCGGCATGTGCCACATCGCCGGACATACTGGTCAGATGATAGAAGCCTTCATATCCTTCGGTATTTCTCGGAGACTCTGCTTCCGGCAGAAGAGACTGGATCTCGCTTGCAACAGCGATTGCATTGATCATCGTGTCTTTTGCTCCGCCTGGGTGGATGTTAAATCCGGTCACCGTGAATTTCGCTCCGGCTGCATTGAAGTTTTCGAATTCGATTTCTCCCTCTGTGCCGCCGTCCACGGTATAGGCAAACTCTGCGTCAAAGCCTGGAACATCAAAAAAGTCAGGGCCTTCACCGATCTCCTCATCCGGTGTAAATCCGATGGAAATCGGACCGTGCGGGATTTCTCCGGCAAGAAGGACTTCTGCCAGTGTCATAATCTCTGCCACGCCCGCCTTGTCGTCAGCACCGAGCACCGTTGTTCCATCGCTTGTGATCAGTGTTCTTCCGGCCAGGGATGGAAGATGCGGGAATACTGAAACTTCCAGTGTTCTTCCGCTGTCAGCCAGCTTCAGATCCTTTCCGTCATAATTTTCATGTACGATCGGATTTACCGCATGATCTGCAAAATCAGATACCGTATCCATGTGTGCGATAAATCCCAGTTTTGTCTTTCCTTCGTATCCTTTTGTTGCCGGAATTTTTCCGTAGACGTAGCATTTATCCTCTACACGGACATCCGATACGCCGAGCGCTTTCATTTCTTCCGCAAGCTGGTCTGCCAGGACTCTCTGGCACTCAGAAGACGGATGGGTTCCGCTCTTCTCATTGCTCGGTGTCGGCACTTTAACATAATTCAGTAATCTTTCATATGCTTTCATTTTCTTCTTCTCCTTCTTATTTCATCAGCTTCTGGATGGTTTTGCAGAGCTCATCCACGGCGCCTTCTTTTCCCTGCCGGATATCCTCCACAACGCAGGATTTGATGTGGCTGGAAAGCAGTACCTTGTTGAAGCTGTTTAATGCAGACTGGATCGCGGATACCTGGGTCAGGATATCGACGCAGTAGCGGTCGCTCTCCACCATTTCCCGTATTCCGCGCACCTGGCCTTCAATTCTCGAAAGACGGTGGATCAGATCTTTGTATTCTTTTTCATCCCGCACTTTTTTCCGGTCGCATTCGCTGCAGTGTGTACAACATTCACCCATGAGGTTTCCTCCTTGTGTTCCGTCACTCTATATACCCCGTCTGGGTATAAATTTATGATACTCTTTTGCCCCGGCTTTGTCAATCTTCGATTTTTGCCGCAAGCGCGCCGTACAGCTTCTGGTTTACCAGACTTGCCGCGCTGCACTCCGCCTCCGGCGCGTTCGCCGACGGCTCTCCGCAGAGATCGACCGCAAGCACCTTTCTCCCCGCAAGACAGTCCTTTGCAAGGGACAGCAGCTCATCCACACGCACATTTCCCTGATCCCAGTTCGTATCAAGCTCCTCCTTTGACAGAATGTCCTTATCGACCGACAGATATACCGGAAGTGTTCCCGCATGGGATGCAAAAATCTCTTTGATCTTCGCCGCTCCGCTTCCGTCGTCGAGCTCTTCCTGTGTCACAAACCAGACATGCTCCATCGCTTCTGTTTCCCGCACCGACGCCTCCGGCGGACCGATCACACAGATTCCTTTGATGTTCTGATACGCCCCGGCAGCATCCCGGATCCAGGAACCGCAGGAGAGCACCGGAAGAAGCGCCGGCGGCTGCATATCGGTATGGTGGTCGAATACGGCTAAAAACAAATCTTCTTTTTCCAGTCCCAGCAGCAATTTACTCATATAGTGGTAATTACCGGAATCCAGAAGGCGGATCCGCGGCAGCTCTTTCGTTTCTTTTTTTTGGTCAAGTTCCGCTTCCAGAAACTGCTCCGTTTCCGGATCGAGATAACCGTCAGTTCCCCGGAGCTCTCTCAGATCCCAGATCTTTCCCGCCTGCTCCCAAACATATCCTTCGGACTCATAAATTCCGGAAAGGCTAAAACAAAATGGTTTCATCTTCTCTTCTACTCCTGTTATTTATTTAATGGATTCAGCTTTCTTCCCGCCGTCACAAGAAGAACGGCTGAGAGCAGAAGCTGCAGAACGGCACTCGCCTCCGGCAGATAATGGATCAGCGGATTCTGTCCGTAATTTCCAAGCAGATAGCAGAGCTGTTCCATCTCTCTTCCGTTCCCAAGCTGGCGGCTGATAATTCCTGCAAATGAGGTAAACGGATTCAAAAGGAGAAGGTAAATTGCACCCCCCACATCGATCTTCTGGTACGTTGCTGCCATCTGCTGCTGCAGCAGTCCTGCGTAGTAGGCAAGCCCTGTGCAGGCGCATGTTCCTACGACCAGAAAAACGACAATGACATAGGAAAGAACGGTCGCCAGCGTGGTCCGCTTAAAAACAACCGAACAGAAAATGCCGATACTGCCGACAAAAATTCCAGTCAGAAGAAGGCCTCCCGCCATCAGAAGCAGTCCGCCAAGGCCGATACCGCCGAACACCACAATAAGGGACAGCACCGGCAGTGCCGAAACCGTCAGAATCAGAACGACGCCAAGTGACGCCTCCAGCTTTCCCGTAATGATTCTCCACGGATTCAGGTTCGTCGTCAGCAGCACGTCCAGCGTCTTTTTCTCACGCTCCAGCGAAATACTTCCTCCTGCAACCGCCGGAACTGAAAGCGTGACAAGGATAAACAGAAGATACGTCATCAGAATATAACAGTTCATCGGAACGCTGTAGCTGGCCGGTGCCAGATAGCCAAGCTGGCTGCTCTCCCCGAAATAGCAGACAAACGCAACCACGGCAAGCAGCAGATTACAGACAAAAATAATCCAGGAAATCCGCGATGACCGTGAGTTCCGTTTCATTTCTTTTTCAAATACAGGATTTAACCGCACGTTTCGTTCCCTCCTTATCCGATCGTGTTTCCGAACGTTTCTGTGTTTCGGCTCTTCTGTTCCGTTTCCCCGGTCAGATGGAAGAACAGGGACTCCAGGCTGTTGTGTTCCCGTGCAAACGAAACCACAAGGATTCCGGCATCTACCAGTTTCTGCAGCAGATACGCCTCCTCCTCCCGGCTTCCCGAAAACCAGGCTGCAATCTTGTTTTCATCCACAGAAAGGCGGCTGACCTGCGGATCCTGCCGCAGCAGTTCCAACGCCTTTGGCACCTGGTTCAGCACAGTGATGCGCAGCGGATTGGAGCTGTCGATTGCCAGCATAATGTTTTCCAGCTTTCCCTGCTGCACCATGACTCCTCCGTTTATGACACCAATGCTGGTGCACAGATCCGCTAATTCTGAAAGAATATGGGAGCTGATCAGAATCGTGTAATCCTCCCGTGCCAATCGCTGCAGGAGAAGCTGAAAATCCTTTCTCGAACGCGGATCCAGACCGGAATTCGGCTCATCCAGCACCAGAAGCTTGGGCTTATGGATCATCGCGCGTGCCAGACAGAGCCGCTGCTGCATGCCTCTTGAGAGCGAATCCACCATCTGCTCCTCTTTTCCCGATAGTTCGACCATCTCCAGCACTTCCCGCGCACGGACGGTTCCTGCCCGCCCGTAAATTCCATACGATGCGGCAAAAAATTCCAGATACTCTATCACGCTTAAGTTTTCATAGACGCCAAAGAAATCCGGCACAAAGCCGATCAGGCTTTTCTGCTTCAGAATGTTTTTTGTCGTCCGCACGCCGTCCAGCCACAGATCGCCGCCGTCGCTCTTTAAAAGCCCCGAAATAATGCGCAGCGTCGTTGTTTTTCCCGCACCGTTCGGTCCGACAAAGCCGTAAATATCGCCTTTTTTTACTTCCATATCAAGACCGTTCAGGGCATATGTTTTTCCGTATTTTTTGGTCAGTTTCTCAATTTTCAGTATCGGCATTTGGCTCCTCCGCTAACAGGTTCTCCAGATATTGCTCCGGTGGGATCTCTTTCGCCTTCACGATCAGATTCGGTGCCTCATAGTATCCATAATTTTCATGATACTCTTCTCCCTTTTCCTCTTCGGAAAGACGGTACCGCACACGGATCTGGTTGTCCGCATTCACATACTGCGCCTCCAGCGCCGGATCACCCGCAAAATCGATCTCCCAGTCGGAAATTTCATCATACGTTCCCGTCTGAAAATTGTACAGCTCAATGATTCCATTGAAATTCCGGATCTTGGTCCCATCCTCCGTGCGCGCCTTCTCAAAAGCAAGAGAAAGAATCGTTCCCCGTTTTCCTCCCCCGCCTGTTTCTGCCGCCCGGATCTTATCTTCCAGCGCCGTCATCGCATACGGCCAGAACGCAGGATTATAGATTCCTTCGGAATCCGGCTGCATCACGTCTTTGGCATACGTTCCATACAGCCGCCAGATGTTGTTGTTTTCAAAGACGCCGTTCAGATAATACGTTACCTCGGTTTCCTCTTCCGAGATTCCGCCGGAATTCGGTCCCATCTCAAAACTTACCGTGGTTCCGCCGTCCCATCCGCTGTACTCCTGCGCATACGGGCAGTACACAACGCCGTCCTCTTTCATGTCCACAGATACTTCCTGATAGTAATACGAGATTCCATACGCTTCATATCCGCTGTCAAGCTGGAACGTATCGTCATTGCCGGCCAGCTTTCCAAAGAAAAGACAGTTGTCACTCCGGTTCGGCATGTGATTGTAGATAACGCCGTCCAGATAATTTTTCTCCATCTCCGGCAGATCCCCTGCCGCACTCCAGGCACCGAAATCCCGCACGCTGTCCGCTTCTATTCCATCCAGCGTGATCGTCTTCCCGTTTTTGATGTCCCCAATGAGGGCACAGTAACCTGGAACTGCGATCACACAGCTTTCCAGATCATAGCCCGTCTTATTTTCCACGGTTCCGCTGATCTTCTGATCCCAGAAATGAAATGTGCCTTTCAGCCCTTCGCCCTCGTCCAGTGTTTCCATCCGCTGCATACCGAATTCATTCAGGGCAAATGCGGCCTGATTGGAAATCTCTGCCCTGTTTTTCTGCTCCCCAAAGCTGATCTCTGTCTTTTCATACGCCGCATCCTCTGTTTCCGGCTGCGCTGTACTGTTGGACATATAGTCCATACGGTTGTACGTCACCAGATCGTAGGACGGATCCAGATACAGTTCATAGGAAGCATTGTACGGCGCCTGCACGCAGAAATTGATGTAATCTTTCTGATACGAATCGTACTGCCAGATTTCCCTTACGTACGTCAGAACCGGAGCCTTGAGCCTCGTGCTCTGGCCGAACAGGCTGATGAGCCCCACAAAGACAGCCGAGCAGGCACAGATCGCCCCCCAGAGATACTGGCGTTTTCCTGTTTTTTTCAAAAAGAAATACAGTCCCGGTCCTGCCAGAACCAGATAGACCAGAATCAGGCCGCCGTACAGCACCGTATTCGGACGGTTCCGGATCTTGGTATTTTCCAGAAGATCAGAAATCGTATAGTATTTCTGATAATTCGTATTTCGTTTTACCAGAAGGCGGCTGGTGGTCTCTTCGTCCAGAATATTTTTCAGAAACTCCACCGGCGCCTCTTTAAACGCGCTGCGCTGGCTTTCCGCGAACGTCTCGTTTCCCGAAAAGGTGATCAGAATACCTCCTTCGGACTGCCAGAGATCGATCTCTTTCTGGATTGTTTCATCCAGTTCTTCTTTGGACTGCTCCAGAAGGATCAGCACATCCGGCGAATACGACTCCGCAAGCCCGACAAGCTCATCGGCCCGGACAGATGCAGCTTCCACCTCATAAATCCCGTCGTTCAGCGTAACTCCATTCAGCTGCTGCCCGTAATTGGTTTCTTCTTCCACAACACAGACTTCCACATTGGACTGGAAGAAGCCTTCACTCGAAATCGTTTCTTCCTGGCTGTACACTGTATCCTTCTGGCTGTTTTCCAGACGCAGTACACAAAAAGACGTATTTTCTACCAGAAGCCCGGCAGAAAAAGTCTTTGTAACGGTTCCGTTCGCCGGAATATAAATGGGAAAGCGGTAGGTAAAAAGGCTGTTTCTCTTATCACCCGACCGCTTAACCCCCGGAAACAGTTTTGAGAGAATGCCTTCCCCGCTGTTTCCGCGGTAAATCGATTCCGCGTCGTTTTTGATCTGAAAAACAAAGTATCCTTCAAATTCGACGGCGCTCTCATTTGTAATTGTCACACGGATCGGTACGTGATTCCCATCCTGATAGTTTCCTTCGAATCCATAAGAAAAATCAATCTGGTATTCCCCTGCGTAGCTGTTGGCAAGAAGCTGCTTTTCTTTCCCGCCGCTTCTTCCGCCGTCCGACGGCGCGTTCTGATAAAGTTCTGTCCGCGTTGTCATCGCAGACACCCTCTGAACTCCCGCCAGAAGCAGAATCAGCAGCAAAATACCGGACAGACAGCAGATTTTGCTTCTTCTTTTCCTGTTCATCGCTTTTCGTCCTCTTTCTTCCCATTTGGCATTCCGACCGGCAGTTCCACCTCAAAGACGGTTCCCTGCAGATCACTTTTTACCCGCACCTGTCCGTGATGCAGTTCCGCAATCTGCTGTACAATCGCAAGTCCAAGTCCCGTCCCGCCGGTATCGCGGCTCCTCGACTGCTCTGTCCGGTAAAATTTCTGGAAAATATGATCCAGTTCCTGTTTTGGAATGATCCGTCCGTAGTTAATGACACGCGTGACCACATATTCGCCCTCTTTTTCCATTGAGACGCGGATCTGTTTTCCCTCTTTTCCGTATTTGACAGCATTGTTCAGCAGATTTCCAAAGAGCCGTGCCAGCAGCTCACCGTCCGCCTCGAGAAAAATCGCATGTTCCGCATGCAGAAATTCCACCTGAAGCTCATTTTTCACAAAAGACGGCGTCATCTCGTCGAGCATCTGCTCCATCAGCTGCACCAGATCAAGTTTTCCGAGATGCAGCTGCATCTCTTTGTGCTCCAGCTTGACGAATCCAAACAGCTCGTTCGTGAGCTGCTCCAGACGGAGTGCTTTCTGATAGGCAATATCGATATAATGATTTCTCGTCTCCTCATCCAGATCCGTCCGCGTGCGCACCCAGCCGAGATAGCCGATAATCGAAGTCAGCGGCGTACGGAGGTCATGTGCCACGGATGAGACGAGATCGTTTTTCGTATGCTCCGCAATCCGTTCCCGTTCCATAATTTCCTTGATATTCTGCTGCATCGTATTTAAGTTCTCCGCCATCACAGAAAACTCGTCATTTCCCTTTACCTCGATCGGATGATCAAAATCCCCTGCTGATATCTCCTTTACCTTTTCCAGAATCTTCCCAATGTATCGGATGGTTTCGCGCATCAGGAAATAAAAGGTCAGGCAGAACGAAAGCAGCGCAGCCGCCGTCAGAATCATCGTCCGCACCGATGGGCGGAGGCCTCCCGGTCCGATCCAGGCGCTCCGGTAACCGATGTTCATCAGTCCATTGCCGAAAAAGGTCAGAATCCCGTCGGTAAGCGTCACTACAAGCACCGTGACAAGTGCACTTACAATCAGATCAAAGACCATCCTCTGGCTGAAGTTTTTTATAAAATCAGGCTTCAATTTTGTATCCCACTCCCCAGACTGTTGTAATAATCTTATCTTCTCTTGTGTCGTCTTTCATTTTTCCGCGCAGACGGCGGATATGTACCATAACCGTGTTGTTCGCCTCATAGAATTTTTCATGCCAGACGCGCTCGAAAATTTCGTCTGTACTGAACACGCGGCCCGGGTTGGAGGCCAGCAGATACAGAATATCAAATTCAATCGGTGTCAGCTTGATGCTTTCTCCGTAGCAGACAACCTGATGGGTTACCTTGTTGATTTCCAGATGCTTTAAGGAAATTACTTCCTGGCGCTCGTGCGGCTTCGACGGATTCAGTTCGCGGTAGCGGCGGAGCTGGGATTTTACACGCGCCATCAGCTCCAGCGGATTGAATGGTTTTGCCACGTAATCGTCTGCTCCCGTTGACAGACCGACGATCTTGTCGATATCCTGCGTTTTGGCACTTACCATGATGATCGGAATGTTGTTCGTCTCCCGGATGCGGCGGCACATCGCAATGCCGTCCATATCCGGCATCATCACATCGAGCAGCACCAGGTCGATTTTCTTCTCCTCCAGAATACGGAGTCCTTCTTTTGCACTGTATGTTTTTAATACCTGAAATCCATCGCTGATCAGATAAATTTCCAGCAGATCCGCGATTTCTTTTTCATCATCCACAACTAAAATATTTGTTTCTTCCACGTCGTTTCCATCCTCTCTGTTTTTAACTACCGTAATGGTACCATGAATATTCAAAAAAATCTTTACTTAATTCTTACGTCTGTATTATCTATTATAAAAAGAAAAGCCGCCTTCCACAAGAGGCCGCTTTTCTTTTCTTCCTATATTTTTTATCTTCGTACTGCGCGGCGGTATACCACAAGAGAAACCGCTGCAGAAATAACCTCCGTGATCCAGAAAGCGTGCCATACGAAAACGCCGCCTCCCAGATGAGACAGCAGGTAAGCTGCCGGGAGAATGACAATGACATTTCGGCAGAGGGAAATGATCAGGGAAGATCCGCCTTTTCCGAGTCCCTCGAGCGCACCGGAGGATGTGATGGAAACTGCCGAAATCAAAAAGCCCGCGCTGATGCGTGTCAGTGCCTGTCCGCCAAGACGGATGGTCTCCGGATTGCTGCTGAACAGTCCGATCAGCTGTTCCGGAATGGCAAGACAGATGCCGGTTCCGACGAGCATGATCACCGCACACATAATCAGCGTAATCTCATAAACCTTCCGCACACGCTTATGCTCGCCTGCGCCGTAATTGAAGCCGATAATCGGGCGCATGCCCTGTACAATGCCGTTTGCTGTCAGATAGATGAACGTCTGCAGCTTGTAGTAAATGCCGAGCACGACAACGTAGCTCTGGGAATAAACAGCCAGGATTCCATTCAGTGCGGAAATCAGAAGCGACGGCAGCGCCAGGTTCAAAATCGCCGGAACGCCGATCGCATACAGTCTTCCGACCAGATTTTTTCCTTCTTTTAAATATTCCGGACGGATCTTGACCGAAATCGGACGGATCTTGTAAATAATCCAGTAAATCACGACCGGTGTCACCTGACCGATACCGGTTGCAAGTGCCGCACCCTCAATTCCAAGGCGCGGGAACGGTCCGATTCCGAAAATAATCAGCGGATCCAGAATGATGTTGACAATACAGCCGATCATCATACCGGTCATCGTCACTTTCATCCGGCCGACTGCCTGAAAAACCTTTTCAAAGTAAAGGTTTGCCATGATTGCTATGGTAAACAGAAAGATAATCCGTGAATACCGGACACCAAGATCGATGACAGTTTCGGAAGAAGAAAACATCCGCAGGAAACGCTCGATAACCAGAAGGCTTCCGATCGTTAAAATAACCGCATGCAGCATAGTGAGGGCAAGGCCCTGCGTTGCAGCACAGCCGGCTGCCTTTTTGTCACCCGCTCCCAGATAATACGAAATCACCGCATTCAGTCCGATTCCAAAACCGATGGCAACGGCATTTACAAAATTCTGTACCGGATAAACCAGGGAGAGCGCCGTCATGGCATCTTCGCTGATCTGTGCGACAAAGAAGCTGTCCACAATGTTGTATAAGGAATTGACCAGCATCGAGATTACCATTGGAAGCGCCATCGAAACCAGCAGTGGAAATACTGGCTTTTCTTTCATAAAGTTTTCGTTCATTATTACCTCCATTTGTGATCTTTTCTGTTGGTGGGCTCGTTGCTCACACAACTATGAGAAACACGCTTTGCGAGTTTCTCATAGTTTTCGCGGCAGTCGCCAAGGTCTCGTGCAAGCACGGACTTTGGCTCGTTGCTCGCGAAAAAAAGCCACGCAATTATCTGCTTTCGATAATTGCGTGGCGAAAAGAACTTTATTACAAGTTGAAAAATCCACACCAAGTTTGAGAGCAATATACCACACTTTGCCCGGGCTTGTCAAGATTTCTCCTGTAACTTTCACGACAAACGCATGAATAACTATCTAATACCAATTCTGCTTTTCCAGTTTTTTTAAGCTTCTAAAAGTTCTTCCAAGTACTTAATTGGACGCAAGCTTACTACAAACCTTTTCTTTCTCATCGA
>NZ_CDRRUH010000079.1:0-11430 GCF_977045365.1 Fusicatenibacter sp. | reverse complement strand
TCCTACCTTTTCACTTGGATTCATTCTGCTATCTTCAACATTTCCACATAAAATCATTCTAACTGTATTCATAATAATCCTCCTCCACATATAACTTCCGATTTATTAAGCCGAGTATACCATACTTTCCAATGAAAGAACACCCCGATATACAAAAAAGCCCCATGCCAACACCTTTGCGGTGCGGACAAGGGACTTGATGCTTCCTCGGCCTAGCCGGGTACTCGTAACCAGTCCTGACAGGCAGTTACCGTGCCATTCTCGAAAACTGTTTTACAAACACCCAGCGAAGTGCGACAGCCCCTTTTTTTCGCATTATTTTTCAGGAGTGCCCTTTCATTAGAATAGCTCCGCAATCGCCGCGATCTTCTCACAGTTTTCCGGCAGCGGGCCGTTTATTTTCGGAGACTGGCGCGTTGCCACGTAACGGCTTGCAATTCCGGCAGAAGCTGCACCGTGGCAGTCAGCGATATCATCATTTCCGGTCATCAGGCATTCTGCCGGATTGAGGTGATACTGCTTCAGCAGCATCTCATAAAACGCCGGATCCGGTTTTTTCACACCGGCATCCGATGAGAGCAGGATTCCGTCAAAGTATTTCGTCAGTCCAAGCAGGGAAATTTCCGGCGCGGTGAAAAGCGCCTGTGCATTGGACAGCAGAAAAACCTTCTTTCCTGCGTCTTTTAAACGCTGCAGCATTTCCGGCACACCTGGGAACAGTTTCAGTTCTTCTATCGAAATCGCACGGAACATTTTCGCCAGATCCGCAATTTCTTCTTCCGTTACCGAAACAGCTTGATCCTCAAACAGCTGCCGGAACACATCGGCAATGTCGATTTCCGGTACATGGCTGCCGCGGCATTCCATTCCAAGTGCAGCCTCCTGCTCTTTGATTTTTGTCTCATACGCCATCCGGAGTTCTTTCGGCTCATAGGCGGCGCCTTTCATCCCAAAGAACAGGCTCATTTTTTTCCAGAGATACGCTTTCTTTTCATTCGTATGTATATCTACCAGGGTTCCATATAAATCAAAAATATAATTCTGATACATCCTTTATCATCCTTTCTGTGCGGAAAGTTTTCCACACGACACGTATTCTACCAGACTTTTCTCCACAATTCCATGTCTTTTTTCCAGACTTCCTATCTTTTTTCTCCACCCAGGCTGTCCATCAAACCAGATCGTTGAAATCTGTTTTGTCTTGCAGTGCGATCCTGCCCAGAGGGCTTTTTCCTTTACAGGAAAATTCAACAAAATTTCCTGTAAAGGAAAAAAAATTCCCCTGTACAGATTTTGTCCGCAACAGGGGAATTCATTACATCTCACAGTTTCCTGCGAATTGTAACCTTTGATTTACTTTCTCGCATCCAGCATTTCTTTCACCAGACGAATATACTCCGGTGTCGTTCCGCAGCAGCCGCCGACAATGCCTGCACCTGCGTCCACCAGAATGTTCATATATTTTGCGAACGTCGGCGCATCCATGCTGTAGATTGCCTCACCGGTCGGCGTGATTTTCGGCAGGCCGGCATTCGGTTTTACGATAACCGGTACTCTTGCCACTTTTTTCATGGAATTTACGACTGCCTCAAGCTGATCCGGTCCTACGGAGCAGTTCAGTCCGACGGCGGATGCTCCCATTTCCTGCAGTGTCTCGACTGCCTCCACTGCATTTCCTCCAAACAGCGCAGAGCCGTCTGCTTCCAGTGTCAGAGAGCACATGATCGGCAGATCGCAGACAGAAAGTGCAGCATCCATAAAGACACACGTTTCGTCCACGCTCAGCATCGTCTCCGCTACCAGAAGATCAACACCCGCATTTGCTACTGCCGTTACCTGCTCTGTGTAGGATTCCAGCAGCTCTTCATAAGAGAGATCACCTTTTGGCTGCAGCATTTTTCCCGGTGTGGAAAAATCTCCCGCGATCAGCGCACCTGTTCCGGCAAGCGCTTTTTTCGAAATGTCCACCAGGCGTGCGTTCAGCTCCTCCACCTCGTTCTCTCTTCCATAATCCGCTAATTTCAGTCTGTTTGCACCAAAAGTCGGCGCATAGACGATCTGGCTTCCCGCCTCCACGTAAGCCTTCTGTAAATTTGCCAGGATATCAGGATGATCCAGAACCCACAGTTCTGTGCTGACTCCTTTTGGCATTCCCGCTTTTGTCAGATTTGATCCGGTCGCGCCATCCAGTAAAATGACACCTGCTCCGGCAAGCTGTTCAAATTCTTCTCTTGTCATGTTTTCCTCTCCATTCTGCCCGAGTTACCTGCAGCACATGTCCGCGTATACTGACAAATCCAGGCTGCTTTTTCTAAATCCACCGCATTTTCGCGGCAAATTCATGTTCAGTATAGCATTGTATTGTTTTTTCGACAAGAAAAAAAAGAGGCATCCGTTAAGATGCCCCTTTTCTACTCCCTAGTGATGATGATTTGTTTCTGAATGATGCGTTCCGCTGGTTGTAACCTCATAAAATCTTGAGTGGTCAATTGGAGTATTCTTCGGTGATCCAGGAGACAATCTTGACTCCTGATTTACGCGGGTCGGCTTCTGTACATTTTCCATCTGTGTGGATGTCGTCACAGTCGTTGTCGATACCGTCGAAACCGTTGAGTCAGATGCTTCGGAACTGTTTCCTGATGCAGCAGTTTTTCCACACGCAAGTAATGCAAATACCGCTGTACAGGCAAATACGGAAATCACTGCCTTCTTCATGTTTTCCATCTCCTTTCTTAATTTTGCACGAACATTGGTTATACTTTTATTCTATAGATCCCCCCCCTGGTTGTCAATCCCCCTCCATTATTTCCCTATTATTTTCTCTTTTTGTTTGATTCTGCAAAGTATTTTCAGACACCAAAAAGCAGCCGGCTCACTTTAGGGATCTGGCTGCTTTCTGTCATAATCGTATGTTTTATTCCGCAGAGCCTGAGGATGTTGAAGCATCGCTTGTGCTGCCTGTCGATGTCGTTTCGGTACTGCCTGATGTCGTGCTGTCAGACGTTGTGCTGTCGGTTGTGGTTCCATCTGTGGAATCTGTAGAAGCACTATCAACTGTCATCGTATACAGATCTGCGTCCGTTACTTCAAGCTTTTTCCAGTTGGATGCAACCTTGATATCGCTCTCCTTTACCCATCCGTCCAGTGTATCGTTGTATTTATCCGATTTGCGGTTGGAAATGATAGTCTGTCTTCTGGACTCGGTTTTATCCTCGTCAAATGCTTTATCTACACGGATCACATAATATGCATCGTCGCCTTCGATGACACCGTCATAATACTCGCCATCCTTCAGCTTTGCTGCTTCTTCCGCCACCTTATCTCCAAGAGAACAGGTATCGTCATCGTCTTTCTCCGATCCGGTTCCGAAGGATGTCTCGGAAGAAGTCAGATAAGAAACCTCAGAAGAGGAATCGCTGCTCGAGCTGCTGGAAGTGCTTGTACTTGAAGTGCTGGATGCACTTGTACTGGAAGCACTCGAAGAAGAGCTGTTCTCATCAGAGCTGTCTTCGGAATCAGCAGAATCCGCGGTATTCTCCGCATTTAACTGATCGTTCAGCTCCTTACGCAGATCGGTAAACGATGCGGTGGCCGGATCCTCAGACTCTTTTAAGAGATCCAGGAATCTCTGTGCGATTTCTTTCTTTGCCGCTTTTTCTTCATCCGTCAAATCAATCGTTTTTCCATCGTCATCCTTCTCGGTTCCTGCTGTGGATACCGTAATGTAGCTGATCGACGTCTGCTTTGCCTCTTCATCCGATACCTCGGTATCTACATCTGCGATGATCGGATCGTAAATTCTGGTCTGGATAACATACAGCTCCAGCGCATCCTGAATATCCTCAACGGTTGCGTGCAGCTTTTTCATCACATCATCACCGTTCTTATCTGCGAATGCCTGTGCGGCCTCTTTCGCCTGCTGTTTTTCCTCATCTGTCAGGGAAATTCCATATTCCTCTGCGTGCTGCCGCATCAGAAGCTCTTTTTCGATCGTCTCAAGAGACTGCTCCTTGAACGTTTCTCCAGTGGTCTTTCCATCGTCGCCTTCCTTGTCGTACATCTCAGACGGCATCTGCATTCCGTACATCGAATACATCCGGGAATAATAATTGTACATGGTGGCCTGCTGATATCTCAGCATGAAATTTGCCTGTCCGAGTGTAATCGACTCGTCATTTACGGTAATTGCCGTTTTTGTTCCGTCCACATTTTCGGAACCGCAGCCGGTCAGTCCCATCGCTGCCATCGAAGCACTCAGCATAACGCAGACTGCTTTTGCTTTTAAATTTTTCATTACTTCCTCCTCATGCAGGATGAAATGTATGCTCAAAAAGAATTTACCTTTTCAAAACTGTCCGGGGCTTTCAAATGCCCGACTTTTTTACACGTTCGAATTTCCGGTCCTGCATCGATTTTTATAAACGCTTTTTCTATTATACCCTTTTTGCTGATACAGAGCAACTTTTTTCTTCCCTGTTCACGCCTTTTTCACACGATTTTGGGGGTATGCGAGTGTTTCACTCCTGTGTGATCCGCAGCAGATCTTCCACCAGTGCATGGCTCTTCTCCAGCAGATCGATCTTTTCCTTTGAATTTCTCCGCCGCGGCGTGTAGACAAACGCCAGCGACTCCATCTGAAATTTCAGTTCATCACGGTATTTCTGCAGCAGCTCCGGAATCCGCGCCACATCGATTTTGGCATGCTGCTGTAAGGTGACACGTACCGAATCGCCCATCTGTTTCAGCTCTGTCACATACGCGCAGTGCGCCAGCGCTTTCAGTTCTGCGACAGCCAGAAGATTCTGCACATTTTTCGGTGGCTCCCCGAAGCGGTCGGTCAGCTCCTCTGTCATATCTTCATACTCTTCCTTATTTTCAATCGCCGCAATTCGCTTGTATGTGTCAAGCTTCAACGCCTCGTTGCTGATGTAGCTGTCCGGAATATAGGCACTGACATTCAAATCAATCGTTGTCTCGAATGCCTCTGCCGGTGCGATGCCCTTCGCCTCCTGGACCGCCTCTGCGAGCATTTTACAATAGAGATCGTATCCGACCGACTCCATATGGCCTGACTGCTCCGCGCCCAGCAGATTTCCGGCGCCGCGGATCTCAAGGTCACGCATCGCAATTTTAAAACCGCTTCCCATCTCCGTAAATTCACGGATCGCATGAAGGCGTTTCTCCGCCACTTCTTTTAGCATCTTGTTTCTGCGGTACATCAGAAACGCATACGACGTCCGGTTCGATCTTCCGACGCGGCCGCGGAGCTGATAGAGCTGCGACAGTCCCATCTGGTCGGAATCGTGGATAATCATGGTATTGACATTCGAAATATCAAGTCCTGTCTCGATGATCGTCGTCGACACGAGCACATCGATCTCTCCGTTGATAAAGCCGTACATGATCTTCTCGAGCTCGCGCTCCTTCATCTGTCCGTGCGCAAATCCCACATTTGCATCCGGCACGAGCTTCTGGATCGTGTTCGCCATATCCGCAATCGACTGGACACGGTTATAGACATAGTAAACCTGCCCGCCCCGCGCCAGTTCACGGTTAATCGCCTCGCGGACCATTTCTTCATTGTATTCACAGACGAAGGTCTGGATCGGCTGGCGGTCCTGCGGCGCTTCCTCGAGCACACTCATATCGCGGATGCCGATCAGGCTCATGTGCATGGTACGTGGAATCGGCGTCGCCGTCAGTGTCAGAACATCTACATTTTTTTGCAGCTGTTTGATTTTTTCTTTATGTGTCACGCCGAACCGCTGCTCCTCATCGACAATCAGAAGGCCAAGATCTTTGAACTTTACGTCCTTCGACAGAACGCGGTGTGTTCCGATGACGATGTCCACGAGTCCTTTTTTCAGATCCTCCAACGTCTTTTTCTGCTCTGCCGGCGTGCGGAAGCGGCACAGAAGATCAACGCGCACCGGAAAATCCTTCATGCGCTCAACGAACGTATTGTAATGCTGCTGTGCCAGAATGGTGGTCGGAACGAGGTAGACGACCTGTTTGCTCTCCTGTACTGCCTTGAACGCTGCACGGATCGCAACCTCGGTTTTGCCGTATCCGACATCGCCGCAGATCAGACGGTCCATAATCTTTTTGCTCTCCATATCCGCCTTTGTCGCCTCGATCGCCGCAAGCTGATCGTCCGTTTCCTCAAACGGAAACAGTTCCTCAAATTCCTTCTGCCAGATCGTATCCTTTCCGAACTGATAGCCGGATGACGCCTGCCGCTCAGCATACAGCTTCACGAGATCCTGTGCGATATTTTTTACCGCATGACGAACCCGTGTCTTCGTTTTATTCCATTCCTGACCGCCGATCTTATTCAGCTTCGGCACCTTTGCAGCTTCACCGGACGCATACTTCTGCAGCGTATCGAGCTGGGTAGCCAGCACATAGAGGTTCGATCCGCCCGCATACTCGATTTTCATATAATCACGCGTTACGCGATCCATCTCAATTTTCTCGATACCGCGGTAAATACCAAGGCCGTGGCTCTCATGCACGACATAGTCACCGATCGAAAGATCCGCAAAGTTCTGGATTTTCTGACCGGAATACTCCGATTTCTTCCGGTTTTTCTTCTTCTCTTTTCCAAAAATATCCGTCTCTGTGATCAGCACAAATTTCTGCATCGGATATTCAAAGCCTCTGCGGGCCGCGCCGTGGATCAGCATGACCTCACCCGGGTTCAGAACACGCTCCTCGTTTTCGCTGTAGAATGCCGGAATCTCCTCATTCTGCAGATCCTCCGCCAGATGCTGCGCTCTCGTCCGCGACGGACTCGCCAGTACAATACGGTAACCCGCCTTTTTCCAGGATTTCAGATCTTTTACCAGAAGCGGGAACTGATTGTTATACGAATTGACCGATTTTACCGTCACACTGAACTCGTCACGGATATTCCACTCGCCCTTCTGCGGCTCCATCAGCGACACGGCAACACAGCCGCGGCGGTTCAGTCTCGCTGTCAGTTCCGATGTGCTGCACATCAGCTTCGCCTGCCCCGGCAGAAGATATCCCTTTTCGAGACGGTGGCTCACGCTCTCCTGAAACTCTGCTTCCAGCGCGGTGGCACACTCGATGATACGGTTTGGTTCATCGAGAAAAATGCGGCTGCTCTCCGGCAAATAATCGAGAAAAGAAACGGTTTCCGGATAAAAATAATGAAGATACTGTTCAGCTCCCTGCAAAATTTCACCTTCTCCGATCCGGTCGCAGATTTCCTCTGCCGCATGGCAGACCCGTGCCGCTTCTTCTGTCATCATTTTGTCGCGGAATTTTGTGCTTTGCGCTTTCGCCTCTTTTTTTATGGCTTTTACGCCGCGCGCGATTGTATCCTCTGTTAAAATCAGCTCCGATGCCGGATAAATCGTGATTTCCTCGAGGTTTTCAATCGACCGCTGACTCTCCGCGTCGAAGCTTCGGATGGAATCTATCTCATCGCCCCAGAGCTCAATCCGGATCGGGTTCTGTTCCGTCAGCGGATAAATATCGAGAATGCCGCCGCGAACGGAAAACTGGCCGGTCGACTCCACCTGGAAGGTATGCTCATAGCCGAGCCGCACCAGCTCTTTTCTTATTTTATCCAGATCGAGTTCGCTGTCATTGCGCAGATGGATGCAATGTTTTTCGAACACGTCAAGAGGCAGAAGAAAGTCCATACATCCCCCCACGCTGGTGATGATGGTGACTTCCTTCCGCTCAAGAAGTGCCTGGATCACCTGAAGCCTCTGCCGGATCAGCAGATTTCCGTGAATGTCGGCCTGATAGAAAATCAGGTCCTTCGCCGGATAATACAGCGTCTCTGCATCGTACAGCCGGTAATCCTCATATAATTCTTTTGCCTTTAATTCATTTTCCGCAATCAGAAGCCGCACCGGGGCATCCTCGGAAAGACCGGCGATCATGTGGGCTTTCTGGCTTTCCAGGCAGCCCGAGATCACCGTCACACCTGCGGCTCCTTTTTTCAGGTCACGGAACAGCTCGTCAAAACGGGCAATTTCTTTGATCGGTTCTAATAACGCTTTCATTTTCCTTACTCTGCCGGGTTTGCAGATTTGCGGTTATACTCATTCATGGCTGCGTCCACATCCCCGTTCAGCATCTGCTCGATTGCTTTTGCCGCATGCTCGATTGCCAGATTTACAAGGGGACGTTCGTCTTTCGTAAACGGACTTAACACATAGTCCGCCAGATCCCAGTTTTTCGGTTTCTCACCGACGCCGACCTTCACACGCATAAAGCGGTCGGTGCCAAGATTGGCGATGATGTTTTTGATGCCGTTGTGGCCGCCCGCGCTTCCTTTTTTACGGATGCGGATCTGTCCCGGTGCCAGGCTGATATCGTCATACACCACGATCAGCTCGCTCTCCGGATCTGCCTTGTAATAGTTCACCAGCTCCCGCACGGACTCACCGCTCAGGTTCATATACGTCATCGGCTTTGCAACGATGACCTTCTGACCTGCGATCATACCTTTTCCGAACAGTGCCTTGTGGCCTGTACCGGAGGAAGGGATCTGATATTCGTCAATCAGATAATCGATGGTATCAAATCCGACGTTGTGCTTCGTGCCCTCATACTGGCGCGTCGGATTTCCCAGACCTACTATAATATACATAAATTCTCCTGTCATCAGACCATTTTCCGGCGCAGTTTTTGTTCACGCCGCGGCCAAAGCGGATATTCGTAATTCGCTTCGCTACTTGCGCATAACCGAATAGCTGCTCCGCCGCACCGGAAAATGATGTATTGTTTTTCCATCTGCCGAATGAAAGAACACGAATAAAAGAGCAGTCGTTTTCCTGCTCTTTTGTTCGCTGAAACGCTTCGGCAATGCTTAGTTAAAGTATACCAGCTCACTCTCCGGCTTTTTGGTCGGTTTGATTTCTTTTGCATACAGAACCGGGCCTTCGCCGTCGTAAACCTTCATATAGCCCCACTTTACGGTTGCAGTCACGTCAACCCAGGAACCCATCACGAGAGATTTGGCGCTTGCGCATTTGCAGACATAGCCGATAAAAGAAGTATCATCTGCACAGCAGGTCATTGCCATACGGCCCGGAACAAAGAAATCAGCTCCGACATCTTTGCTCTTTAATACCATACCGCGGAAATGAACAGTCTTGCCCTCGTAACGCTCCGGGTTATCGCCCATATCGACATACCAGATTCCATAATCGGCATCATCAATCTCGATCACATCGGCATCGGTATCAAACGGCATCTGATCCTCAAAAATGTTGTCAATTTCGCCTTCTTCGTTCTCAAACAGAACGTCGCATGCCTGATTGACTACTTTGATGCTGCGGCGGAATGCCGGAAGCGGATCTTCCGGACGACAGCGGTTGAACATAACCATATCCGCATTTTTTGCCATCTCCATGAAAACAGATTTCATATTCTGCATATAAATCTGGAAGCAGCTTGCATCGACCGTCACAATCTCCTGTACAATGCCCCAGCCGCGCGGCAGCTCCATTTCTTCCAGTTTTTTTACACTCCAGAGCGGATTGTATTCCAGAATAATACGCTCCGGGCGATATTTACGGTTCAGTTTTTTCAGGTAATCTAAGGTAAACTGCTCCGGTCCTTCTACGATTTCCAGTACGGTATTGTGTTTGAGCAGTTCTTTTTCGTCATACTCTACCTCACCCTCTTCGGTTGTGATCAGAAGGGTCGGTCCGTCAATCTGGAAATATTCCTGTGCTACGGTAAAATTGATAAAAGAGGTTTTTCCACTCTCCAGAAATCCTGTTATGAGGTAAATCGGAATTTCTACTTCGTCTTCTTCGTACATTTTGTACCTCCATTGTCTTTGACGTACTCCCGGAATCTTTCTGCACTTGCTTTTGCGGCTGAGATTCCGAACGTACCTTTTGCTTTGTCTCTAAATCAAGAAAAAAAGCTGCCACATCGGATTTTGTTTCTGATGCGGCAGCTTCGTTACAGTTCACAGGTAGCCTGCGAACCGTAAGCTTTGCAGCTACTTTGTATTTTACAGTCCGAACAGCTCTGCCAGCTTATCTTCTGCTAATTTGGAACCGATGACACAGATTCTTCCGGTGAATTCCGGTGCTCCGTCACGTACTTCGTACTCTTCCGGAACCATATCGAAATAGATCCACTGTCCATCTGCGCCTGCTACCATACCTTTGGCACGAAGAACCATACCATAAGCGGTATCCTCGGAAAGTTTCTTTAAGATGCCTTCGATCTGCTCTTTGGTGAAGGTCTTCACAGTCTCCTGACCCCAGCTTGTGAAAACTTCGTCTGCGTGATGATGGTGATGATGCTCATGACCGCATCCGCACTCATCATCGTGGTGATGATGATGCTCATGGTCGTGATCATGGCCGCAACAGCACTCGTCATCATGGTCGTGATGATGATGCTCGTGATCATGGCCGCATCCACACTCGTCATCATGGTCGTGATGATGATGCTCGTGATCATGGCCGCATCCACACTCGTCATCATGATCGTGGTGATGGTGCTCATGCTCCTCGTCGTGATCGTGGCCGCAGCAGCACTCGCCGTCGTGGTCATGATGGTGGTGATGATGCTCTTCTACCTGCTCAAGGTTGATGATCGCACCTTCCATGGTATCGAGCACTTTCTTGCCGCCCAGAACTTCAACCGGTGTGGTGATGATGTGTGCTTCCGGATTCAGCTCGCGGAGCATCTTTACTGCTGCCTCTACTTTTGCAGTGTCAGCCTTATCGGTACGGCTCAGGATGATGGTTCCTGCGCTCTTAACCTGGTTCTCGAAAAATTCGCCGAAGTTTCTAAGATACATTTTGCATTTCATAACATCGACTACGGTTGTTGCGGAATTCAGGGCTACGCCTGCTTCTTTTTCCACACCGTCTACAGCCTTGATGACGTCGGAAAGTTTACCTACGCCGGATGGCTCGATGATGATACGATCCGGGTGATATTTGGTGATAACGTCTTTTAATGCTGCACCAAAATCTCCTACGAGAGAGCAGCAGATGCAGCCGGAATTCATTTCACGGATTTCGATACCGGCATCTTTTAAGAAGCCTCCGTCGATTCCGATTTCACCGAATTCGTTCTCGATCAGGACAACCTGCTGTCCTTTCAGCGCGTCTCCGAGGAGTTTTTTGATCAGGGTTGTTTTTCCTGCGCCCAGGAATCCTGAAATGATGTCTATTCTTGTCATTGATTTAACCTCTTTATCTTGTTGATTCCGTTTATAGTTAGCTACAAAAGGGCCGAAGTTTATCCTCCGCCCCACACTCACGCTTATTATAGCAACCATAGAACAAAAAATCAAGAGAATTTCCCTTGCTTCAGAGATTTCGCTTTTAGTAGTGCATATTTATAAGTAGCCTCTTTTCTGTATTCTTTTCCCTTTTTTCTTGTAGCCAGTCCCATTACGCACAAAATCCCCCC
>NZ_CDRRUH010000078.1:0-12298 GCF_977045365.1 Fusicatenibacter sp. | reverse complement strand
CTCTTCATCCGGACAACATGGCAGCAGGTCCTGCTTCCTACGGTATGACCGATACAATGGGACGTATGCACTCTGACGCTCAGTTTGCAGGTTCTTCTTCTGTACCGGCTCACGTAGAAATGATGGGTCTGATCGGCGCAGGAAACAACCCGATGGTTGGTATGACTGTTGCTGTTGCTGTTGCTGTTGAAGAGGCAGCAAAAGCTGGCAAATTCTAAGATTAGCCAATACTTGCGTAAATAGAATTATTTGAGCAGAAAAGAAGCGCCGCGGGATTTCCCGTATGGCGCTTCTTTTTTGTATATTTCTGAAAATGTATTTATAGCAAAATTTCAAGAAGACAGCCGTATTAAAAAGAAAAACGATCACTTTTAAATTTTAGAATTTGACGCAAAAATAAAGACCTTATAGCCGCATTATTAGAGCTATAAGGTCTTTATTTTTAAGATTGCTCAGGAAAAATTATTTTGCAGCGATATATTTCTTAGCAACAAGTGTCTCCGCACACAGTACAGCTCCGCCGGCTGCGCCGCGGACGGTGTTGTGGGAGAGGCCTACGAATTTCCAGTCGTAGATGGTGTCTTCTCTTAAGCGGCCTACGTTGATTCCCATTCCGTTCTCGTAGTTGACATCCAGGGTTACCTGCGGGCGGTTATCCTCGGTCATGTAGCGGATGAACTGTTTTGGTGCGCTTGGGAGGTTCAGTTCCTGCGGAAGGCCTTTGAAGTTCTCCAGTTTTTCGATAAGCTGCTCTTTCGTCGGTTTCTTGCGGAATTTCACGAAAACGGCTGCAGTGTGTCCATTTAATACCGGTACACGGATGCACTGGCAGGTGATCTTCGGCTCGGTTGCTTTTACGATCACGCCGTTCTCGATTTTACCCCAGATACGAAGCGGCTCCTGCTCGCTCTTCTCTTCCTCGCCGCCGATGAACGGGATGATGTTGCCTTCCATCTCCGGCCAGTCTTTGAAGGTTTTTCCTGCTCCGGAAATTGCCTGATATGTGGTTGCAACAACCTCATACGGCTCAAACTCTTTCCATGCAGTTAAAACTGGCGCATAACTCTGGATGGAGCAGTTCGGTTTTACCGCAATAAATCCTCTCTTGGTGCCCAGACGTTTTTTCTGGAACTCGATGACATCGAAATGTTCCGGGTTGATTTCCGGCACTACCATCGGCACATCCGGTGTCCAGCGGTGTGCGCTGTTGTTGGAAACAACCGGTGTCTCGGTCTTTGCATATGCTTCTTCAATCGCTTTGATCTCATCTTTCGACATATCAACTGCGGAAAATACAAAATCTACAGTAGATGCCACATGCTCTACATCATTTACATTCATCACAACGAGCTTTTTCACTGCTTCCGGCATTGGAGTATCCATTTTCCAGCGTCCGCCGACTGCTTCCTCGTATGTTTTTCCGGCACTTCTCGGACTTGCTGCCAGGGTCACAACTTCAAACCACGGATGGTTCTCCAGCAGAGAAATAAATCTCTGACCTACCATACCGGTTGCTCCTAAAATTCCTACTCTCAATTTCTGCTCCATTGTTTTCATCTCCTTGTTCTTCTGTGGCGTACATTTGTGCGTCTCATGTCATACTATACCAATTTTTTCAAAATTGCAACTGTTTTTTCAATTTTCCTGTAAATATTTTTTATTCTGCTCGATGACAGCCAGCATCGCATCTGCTCCCGGCGCACCGATCGTGTTGCGTCGTTCTACGCAGTTCTTCATGCTGATGGCATCATAAATATCATCCTCGAAGACCGGGCTGATCGCTTTGTACTCTTCAAGTTTCATATCATCAAGGGAGATTCCTTTGTCAATGCAGTACAGAACGAGACGGCCGACAATGCCATGTGCATCGCGGAACGGAACGCCTTTTCCAACAAGGTAATCGGCTGCGTCCGTTGCATTCGTAAAACCGTTCTTTGCACTGTTCTCCATGCGGTCTTTTTTAAAGTGCATGGTAGAAAGCATGCCATTGAACAGAGCCAGGCATCCTTTTACGGTGTCGATGGCATCGAAGGTCAGCTCTTTATCCTCCTGCATATCTTTGTTGTACGCCAGCGGGATTCCCTTCATGGTGGTGAGCATCGACATCAGCGCTGCGTAAACGCGGCCTGTTTTTCCTCTGACAAGCTCTGCGATATCCGGGTTCTTTTTCTGCGGCATGATGCTGCTTCCGGTGCTGTATGCGTCGTCGATATCCACGAACTGATACTCGTTAGTATTCCAGATGATGATCTCCTCGGAGAAGCGGGACAAATGCATCATAATCGTAGAAAGAGCACTGAGGAGCTCAATGACATAGTCACGGTCGGATACGGAATCCATGCTGTTTAAGGTCGGGCCGTCAAAGCCAAGCAGCTCTGCGGTGTAAGCGCGGTCCAGCGGATACGTCGTTCCAGCCAGCGCACCGGAACCGAGCGGACAGTAATTCATTCTCTTGTAGATGTCTGCAAGGCGGCCTCTGTCGCGGCGGAACATTTCAAAATATGCGCCCATGTGATGTGCCAGTGTGATCGGCTGTGCTTTCTGCAGATGGGTGAATCCCGGCATATAGGTGTGAATGTTCTCTTCCATGATTTTTTCGAGTGTTACCAGCACCTCTTTGACGAGTGCATCAATCTCGGTGATCTCATCGCGGACATAAAGTTTCATATCGAGAGCTACCTGGTCATTGCGGCTTCTTCCGGTGTGCAGCTTCTTTCCGGCGTCTCCGATGCGGTCGATCAGGTTTGCCTCCACGAAGCTGTGGATATCCTCATATTCGCTGGTGATTTCCAGTTTTCCGCTCTCTACATCGGCAAGAATCCCCTCCAGTCCTGCAAGAATCTGGTCTCTCTCCTCTTCTGTCAGGATGCCCTGTTTTGCCAGCATCTTTACATGTGCCATGCTGCCTTTGATGTCCTGTTTATAGAATTTCTGATCAAAGCTGATGGATGCATTAAAATTATACACTAACTTGTCGGTCTCTTTTGTGAACCGTCCGCCCCATAACTGTGCCATTTTCATTCCTCTTTTCCTGTAAGTTTTTTAAATCATCATGCATTATTATACAAGCATCCAACCTTCCTTTGCAAGTCAAATCACCTACTTTCCCGAATTTCGGCGTTTTGTGTAGTTTTTTTCCAGCCAGCCCAAGATGCCGTACAATCCTGCCGCAACGAGGCAGAGGATCAGGATGGACAGGATTACCCAGTCAAGTCTGAACAGATTTGCCCACCTTTTTGCGGCAGAGACGCTCGTCAGCCGCCCGATTTGCCGCTATCCAGAGCTCTTCGGAGACGATAGCAGGAATTTTCCCCGCATAGACGTACTGCCCGCCCGGCGGCGTAGGGAGCGTTTTTCCGGTGTTAAAATCGTAATGCTTCCTGTTCATGACTACGGTGCCTTTATTCATGGGATTCCGCACCATGCGGATAATGTCTGTTCCAGAGAATGGTTTTCCGGCGCGGCTGCGGACGCCCTCCGCTGCCAGAACCGCCGCAATTTTCCGTCCGCCGAGACCGTCTGCACAGAGTTCGTACATACGGTGCTTCACTGCGGCCTCCTCCGGGATGAGCTCAATCGCTCCGTCTGCCGTCCGCCGGTAACCATAACTTTTTGAGGTCAGCACCGGCTTTCCATTATTCTGCTGCCGTTTCTGGTGCGCCAGATTCATCTTCTTGCTCAGCTCCCGGCTGTACTCCTCCGCCAGAATCGCCTTAATGCCGGTCAGAAGCGCGTCTTCCGGCGAATAGAATGTGTTCTCCAGATAAAAATACAGCCGCTTTCCGGCACGGTTTAACCGGTCTGCGAACAGATACCAGTCCCGCGTGTTCCGCATCAGGCGGTCCTGCGACTTGATCACAACAACGTCAAACCGGTTCCGGTCGAGATCCTCATACAGGCGGTTGTACTCCCGTCTGCCTTTCCGGCTCGTACCGGAGCGGCTCTCCACGTATGCATCGACGAGCAGCCAGCCCTTAGCCCGAATGGTCTCCTCCGCTTCTGCCGCCTGCCTTATCAGCGCATCCTTCTGATTTTCCTCCTCCGTGCTGCATCTTGCATAATAAACCGCGCGCAGCCTCTCTTCTTCCATCCCTGTCTCACTTTTCCGATACTTTTCTTTACTATATAGAAAAAAGGACCGGAAAGTTCCGATCCTTTTTCTGTAATTTCTGTTATGGATTGCACCGTCCGCACGGCTCATAGCCTTCTGCGATCAGATCCTCTCTCGGTCCCTGATACGTTGCCTTGTTTTCATCCTTAATCGAGCTGACACTCGAGCACGACGGCAGATGGAATTTCATGCTCGATGTGTTCATGACATATTCCTGCTGATCCGTCATCGTTCCGCTGCTCTCGCTTAAGGTACTGTCCCCCGTTGCATAATTAATCGAGATGCCCGGCTGATCGTTGTATGCGAAGATATGGAACGAAATGCCCTCGCCGTCATCTTCCATGGAGAGCGCCTCCATCTCCACACCATCCGCTACAAGGTTGTCCCCGGTAAAAATTGGTGTAACGCGGTACAGCACATGGTTTCCGGTCTCTTTGACGTAGTCGGCAACCATGTTTTCAAACGGCAGCATGCCCTCGACATTCAGATAACGTGTTCCAGTGATCAGATTCTTCTCATTTGCGTTCTCGCCGGTCAGCTGATATCCGATCAGGTGGCAGCGGTTGTACAGATACTTTCCTTCCACCTGGTCATATTTGACCGTATGCCAGCCCGTCGGTTTTACCTGACCGATAGCTCCGCGTTTTTCCGTCGGCATCAGATCCTGTCCGATATTCGCTTCTGCCACACCGCACCGTCCCAGGCTGTCCAGATCACTGTAATTCTCGTATGATTCAGTCGTCTTCTCCTCATTCGTAAAATCCGGCTGATTGTTGTTGATGACAACGTACGGTTCTCCGGAAAACTCCGGGATGTCAAGAACCGAAACGGCTGTCGGCGCCTGCCCGGCAATCTGGGATTCCGTCATCGTATAGGCAGCTGCGGCCTCCGAACCGGAATCCGCGCTCTCTGTCGAGAGCAGATCCTGTGCCTCACAGCCGGTCAGCGCCAGAACAAGAAGCACCGCCAGCAATAGAAGCTGTTTTTTTATCTTTTTCATTTCTCATATACCTCTTTTGTTATTTTCTCATGGGAATAGCCTGCAAACTCCTCCTCAGACACCTTGTTCCATTTGGAGAGCTCCAGATCCAGTTTCCGGTCCGACGGATAATGCCGGTTCCACCAGAACACAACGATTTGTTCCATCTTTTCTTCCACCGCCTGCAGACCTGTATTTTCCACAAAGCAGTACTCTCCTTCGCCTGCCTGCTTCAGAAAATCTTCTGCCGCCTGAATCGTTACGTTTCCGCTCTCCTCCTGCTCCGCAAACAGCTTTTCCGATGCAGGATCCATCCAGAGCGTTTTTCCCTCACACAACTCACAGATTTTCTCCGTTACCACGCGGTCCCGCGAAACACGTCTTCCGCCGAACTGCATTCCTTTTCGTTCTTCCAGACATACAATTGCTATCATCTGGTATCCTCCCTTCTTACGTGTGCATATCTGAACACCTGACTGCCATAGATGATCAGATAGCCAAGCCCTTCCCTTGCCCCGATAAATTCTCCAATGACAACACCGACGAGACACAGCCCGATGTTAACCTTCCACACGGCGAGCAGCCCCGGAAACGACCACGGCAGCACGACGCGGAACAGCATATCCTTCTTCGTTCCGCCGAGTGTTGCAATCAGGCGGAGCATATCCGGCTCCACACTCTGAAAGCTGCTGTAAATGCTGATCACCGAGCCGAATATCGCAACGGAAATGCCGGCCGTGATGATCGTTTTCACGTTTGCCCCCATCCACACAATGAGAAGCGGGGCGAGCGCCGATTTCGGCAGGCTGTTCAGGACTACCAGGTACGGCTCCATCACCGCAGAAAAGCGCGGAAAAAGCCACAAAAGCACAGCGAACGCCATGCCAATTGCCGAGACGAGCAGAAAGCTGATTCCCGTCTCATACACCGTGATCCCGATATGGCGCAGAAGGTTCTGCTCCGTCAGCAGGGTCACGAACGTTTTTCCCACCCGCACAGGGCTGGAAAAGATAAACGGATCGATCCATCTCAGATCCGCCGCCACCTCCCATAATACCAGAAAACTGACGAGAAGCAAAGCCCGAAACACCCGCACCTGCTCCCGTTCTCTTTTTTTCTGCCGGAGATACGCCCTCTGAAAGCTGCTCTCCGGCGTTTTTGCCTGCTCACGCATTTTCATTCAGCTCCTTCCAGATGGCATTGAAATACGTTTTAAATTCCGGCGCACTGCGCGCTTTCATCGGCGTGCGCTCCTCCATCGCAAACTGGATCGGAATCTCTTTTTTCACATACGTCGGCCGTGCCGCCAGAACAATCACACGGTCCGCCATGCTGATGGCCTCCGAAATATCGTGTGTCACAAGAATTGCTGTCTTTCCCTCTTTTTTGATGATCTTTCCGATATCATCACAGACGTTCAGCCTCGTCTGGTAGTCGAGAGCGGAGAACGGCTCGTCAAGCAGCAGAAGATCCGGCTCCATCGCCAGTGTACGGATCAGTGCCGCTCTCTGCCTCATACCGCCGGAAAGCTCGGACGGGCGGGCATTGGAAAAGGATTTCAGGCCGTATGTCTCCATCATCTCCCCGACTTTTTCTTTCCGCTCGGGTGTCAGCGTGCGCGAAATCTCAAGGCCCAGCAGAACGTTGCTGTAGATGGTCCGCCATTCAAACAGGTGGTCTCTCTGCAGCATGTAGCCGATATGGAGATCCGCCTCCGTGATCGGCCTTCCGCGGCTCAGCAGAGTTCCCGCCTCAGGCTTTAAAAGACCGGAAATCAAGTTCAGGATCGTGCTCTTTCCGCAGCCGCTCGGTCCGACAAGAGCAACAAATTCCCCCGGTTTTACCGAAAAGGTCAGATCGCACAGCGCCGGTGTTTCTCCTTCCATGGTGTGATAGGACAGTGATATATGCTCTAATGACAGGATTTGATCATCCATTTTTTTGCATCCTCCTCTATCTATAAGATATCATATGCAGCTTGCATCCCAGCCGCGCTGAGGCTATAATAGAAAGGATTGAAAGATACCAGGAGGTTTGAAGATACATTATGGCCAATAAAAGAAATTACCAGAAGGAGCTGGATGCGAAGATTGCAGGACTTCACGGTGAAGTTCCGACCTTGCTGCTGCACAGCTGCTGTGCGCCGTGCAGCAGTTACGTGCTGGAATATCTGTCGCAGTATTTTTCCATTACGCTCTTTTACTATAATCCCAACATCTATCCGCCGACGGAGTACGAGCACCGCGTGGAGGAACAGCAGCGTCTGATCCGCTCTCTTCCCGCCGTGCATCCGATTTCCTTCTGCCCCGGCCCGTACGATTCTGACCGGTTCTATGAGCTGACACGCGGGATGGGAAATGTGCCGGAGGGCGGCGAGCGCTGTTTTGTCTGCTATGAAATGCGGCTCCGCGAAGCGGCCGAAATGGCAAAGCAGCTCAAACTCGACTATTTTACAACAACCCTCTCCATCAGCCCGCTGAAAAATGCGGAAAAGCTGAATGAAATCGGAGAACGGCTTGCCGCCGAATACGGGATCCCATATCTCAATTCAGATTTCAAGAAACGGGGCGGCTACCAGCGTTCCATCGAACTTTCCCACGAATACGGCCTCTACCGTCAGGACTACTGCGGCTGCGTCTTTTCCCGCCGGGAACGCGACGCACGGGTGGCAGCACAGGAAAATGGCAACAGCTGATGTGCTCTTTGAAGTGCCTGGCCATAAGCTCCGTCAGGATATGCTGTACGAACTGATCTTCCTGAAACTTGTAACAGCAAACGCCCTTTGCAGCAGATCTTTTTCCTGCAAAGGGCGTTCGTATTTCTGTCATATTTCTCATGATACAGAAAACCCGCAGAACCTTACGTCCTGCGGGTTTCTAAAGAATAAGCCGAAAATCAGATTCGAACTGACGACCCCTTCATTACGAGTGAAGTGCTCTACCGGCTGAGCTATTTCGGCCTGTGAAATTCATTTCCTGAATGACACAATCATTATTATACCGTATTTTTTTGAAATTGCAAGCATTTTTTTGAAATTTATGAATCTTTTTCTAAAATTTGTTCCGCCCCACTGATTTCCCGCCGTTTCCATCCTTGTTGTTTTCACCTCCCTGGCGCAAATTTTATGCATAAACTTTGTCCTTACTTTCAAAAATTAAGGAAAACCATCCCTTTTCCTTATAAAAATTAATGTATTTTGAAAGAAAAGCATTGACAACCGCCAAAAAAGTAAGTATAGTTTTTAACTAAAGGAAGAAAGGGGCTGTTGTCATGACCATGCAATACGATAATCTGGAAGACAAGCTCAGTCAGCTTGTAGAGTATACGAAAGATTCCGGAAAGATTGATTTATCTTTATACACTGAGTACGATGTAAAACGGGGACTGCGTGATTCCACCGGTAAAGGTGTCCTCACCGGTCTGACTGAAATCTCCGATGTTATCGGTTTTGATGTTGATGAACGGACCGGCGAAAAAGTTCCGACCGATGGCCGTCTCTATTTTCAGGGCTATAACGTCGCAGATCTGATCAAAGGTATGGAAGGACGACGCTTCGGTTTTGAAGAGATTACCTATCTTCTTCTGTTCGGTTCTCTTCCGACAGAACCGCAGTTAAATGATTTCAATGAAATTTTAAGTATCTACCGCGAGCTGCCGGACACTTTTGTCCGCGACGTTGTCATGAAGGCAACCAGCAAAAACATGATGAATACTCTGCAGCGCTGTGTGCTGACCCTGTATTCCTACGACGAAAAGCCGGATGACATTTCCATTCCGAACGTCCTCCGCCAGGCTTTGAGTCTGATCGCAAAAATGCCGCTGATCGCCGTTTACGGCTACCATGCATACCGCCACTACCACGAAAACCAGAACCTGATCATCCGGAATCCGAAACCGGAGCTGTCGATGGCTGAAAACATTCTGCAGATGCTTCACCCGGACGGAGAATACACCGAACTGGAGGCCAAAGTTCTCGACGTTGCGCTGATTCTTCACGCAGACCACGGCGGCGGAAATAACTCGACGTTTACGACACACGTTGTCTCCTCCTCCGGAACCGACACCTACTCTGCTGTTGCGGCTTCTTTAAGTTCCTTAAAAGGACCGCGCCACGGCGGTGCCAACCTGAAGGTTATGGAGATGTTTGAAAATATTGAAGAGAATGTTACAAACTGGGAAGACGAAAACGAACTGCGCACCTACCTGACCAAAATACTTGATCGTGAAGCTTTCGATGGAACTGGTCTTATCTATGGTATGGGCCATGCTGTTTATACACTGTCCGACCCACGTTGTGTGATTCTGAAAGAATATGCAAAGAAGCTTTCCGCTGAGAAGCACCGCGAGAAAGAATTTGCTCTCTACGAGTCTGTAGAACGCATTGGCGGCGAGTGTATCGCAAAAAAGCGCCGTCTGCTCAAACCAGTCTGTGCAAATGTCGATTTCTACAGCGGTTTCGTTTACACAATGCTTGGCCTTCCAAAAGAGCTCTACACCCCGATCTTTGCTATCTCCCGTATCTCCGGCTGGTCCGCACACCGGATCGAAGAGCTTGTCAACGAAGGAAAGATCATCCGTCCGGCTTATAAATATGTCGGTCATCATCGTCCGTACGTTGCCATTGAAAGAAGAACCCCAAGAAAGACTTCCCACAGTTTTTCAAATAACTAAAAAATTATGCGAAAAGGACACCTGCCCCGTACCGTTCTGGTATCGGGCAGGTGTCCTTTTATTGCCAAGTGATCTCTCGAAAAACCCGCGGTGCGTGCTTCTCATGGTTATAAACAAAACTCTGCGTTATACCCGGATCTTTGTTCCCTTGGTATCTCGTTTTGCCAGCTTAATCTTCGCTGTCAGAGAAATCTCTTTGTCGTGATACGTGATCGTGTAATCCATCCGGCTTGCCAGCAGATACGCATGCTCTACCGCGTCGTCCTCTGCCATACGGATACCGCGCACACCAATGGCCGCTTTTTTCTTCTCCGGCACTTCACTCGTAAGGAAGCGCAGGAAGACACCGTTTTTCGTCTGCAGAACCACATACTCCTGCTCCTGGCAGACCTCGGCAAGAATCAGACGGTCCTCCTCGGATGAAAGTTTCGTCGCCGCGATCGTTCGTTTTACGACATCAAACTCGGATCCATCGACAAGTTTTACCATACCGGCCGCGCTGACGAACAGCAGCTTATTGTTCTTGATATTTTCCAGTGCATCGACGTAAATCATCTGCTCCTTCTGGCTGCTGTAATTTCCAAGGTTGTCGATCGGCGTTCCCTTGTCACGGAATCTTCCATACGGGATGTCCATTACTTTGATGCTGTGCATCATGCCAAGATCCGTAAAGACGCAGATCTTATCGGTGTTTTTGCACTGGAACACATATTTGTTCTCGTTGTGCACAGCCTCTTTGTTCCGCTCGTAAGCAGACGTATCGATCGTCTTCGCATAACCGAAGCGGTCCATCAGGAAGACAACATCCATCTCCTCGACCTTCGGCTCCTCAAGAACAATCGCCTCAGCATTCTCAATCGCCGTTTTCCGCTTGTGGCCGTACTCTTTTTTAATCTGCGTCAGATCTTCCATAATAACTTCCGACATCGAGTCGTAATTATTTAAGATATCCTCGTACTTCGTGATCTTCGCCACAGTCGCCTCATGATCTTTTAAGAGTGCTTCCACTTCCAGTCCGATCAGTTTCTGCAGACGCATCTCCAGAATCGCCGTTGCCTGGCGTTCCGTAAAGCAGAGCTGTGCTGCCATACGCTCACTTGACTTTGATTTGAAGCGGATACCATCGGTCACACCCATAATCAGACACTCTTTGACCTGCTTCTGTGTCTTGCTTCCGCGCAGAATCTCAATGATCAGATCGATCACATCGCATGCCTTGATCAGGCCTTCCTGTACTTCGCGGCGCTCCATCTCTTTGCGGAGAAGGTTCTGGTATTTGCGGGTTGCCACTTCAAACTGGAAATCAACGTGATGCTCGATCACCTGCTTGAGGCTTAACGTCTCCGGTCTTCCATCTGCCACGGCGAGCATGTTGACACCGAACGTATCTTCCAGACGTGTTTTCTTGTACAGCAGATTCGTGATCCGCTCCACATCCGCGCCTTTTTTCAGTTCGAGCACGATGCGTGTTCCTTCTTTCGAGGACTGGTTGGAAATGTCGACGATTTCCGGCGCTTTCTTGCTCTCCACAAGCCCCGCCACATCGTTCAGGAACTTTCCGATGTTCGCACCGATCATCGGGTACGGAATTTCGGTGATTACAAGATACTGCTTTCCGTTTTTGCCTTTCTCCACTTCCACTTTTCCGCGGATTTTAATCTTTCCGACACCTTTTTCGTAGATCGACAGCAGGTCATCCTGATTGACGACAATACCGCCGGTCGGGAAATCCGGTCCTTTGATGTATTTCATCAGGCCTTTGACGGTGATGTCGTTGTTTTTCATGTAAGCCTTGACCGCATCCACGATCTCACACAGGTTGTGCGGCGGAATGCTTGTTGCCATACCGACAGCGATACCGTCCGCGCCATTCAGCAGAAGGTTCGGCACGCGCACCGGCAGAACAGACGGTTCTTTTTCCGTCTCGTCGAAGTTCGGTACGAAATCGACAACGTCTTTGTCGAGATCCTTTAAATAGACCTCCTGTGTAATTTTCTGCAGTCTCGCCTCGGTGTATCGCATTGCAGCGGCACCGTCACCCTCAATCGACCCGAAGTTTCCGTGGCCGTCCACGAGCGGCTGGCCTTTCTTGAAATCCTGTGCCATTACGACAAGCGCGTCGTAAATGGAACTGTCGCCGTGCGGATGGTATTTACCCATCGTATCGCCGACGATACGGGCGCATTTTCGGAACGGCTTGTCGTACTGGATGCCGAGCTCATACATATCATACAGAGTACGGCGCTGTACCGGCTTTAAACCGTCCCGCACGTCCGGAAGCGCTCGGGAAATGATGACGCTCATCGCATAATCAATGTAAGATTTCTGCATGACCTCAGAATATTCGGTCCGTATAATCTGATCTTCTGATTTTTCTCTCATCTTCCTTTATCCTTCCTGTTGTTTCAATTCACAGTCGGTATTTTCACGGAGTCTGACATGTCGAAAATAGTTCGACTGTGACTTGCCTCATGCCAGTGGAGGATACCGATTTCTCTCCGCCCGCCACTGCCGTTATGTTTCTTTTAACAATTCAT
>NZ_CDRRUH010000077.1:0-12414 GCF_977045365.1 Fusicatenibacter sp. | reverse complement strand
CCTTGAGTCAGGGAAAGAAATTGTACATTTTGTTTCAAAGCAGATTTGAGGAGATAGTCAATGATAGAAAATATGAAGGTAGAATTTGGCAGAACATCAGATATTGATTCATGGATGCGATTAGTGAGAAAAGTAAGTTGGAATTTTCCAGGATTAGAGACAGAGAAGAGTATAGATGAACACAAAATAATAGTATTGAAATTCATGAATGACAAACGTGCTTTGTGCGTGAAGAACGAACAAGAGATTGTTGAAAAATAGAAGGATGATAGAAAATGTCCTTAACAAAAATAAAAATAGATAATTTTGAAAGGCAATGTAAGGAAAAATCATGAAAGTTAAATTAGAAGATGTACTAGAAGCGATGGATTTTGTAAATGATGATACACAATATTATTATGATGTGAAAAATGAAAAAGTACTCATGGTTTTTGATGGTATGGTTGATGGCGAAGATAATCCAGAACTTATTGAAGAAATAGAAGATTCATTTATAGAAGAGTATATTCCATTACCAGGACAGTATGAAATCAATGAGTATAGGATTATGGAAGAATTTATATATGACTTGCCAGAAGGCAGAAATCAAGACACATTAGAGAGAGCAATACAGGGAAGAGGAGCTTTTAGAAGATTTAAAGATAGATTATTCGACTTAAATCTGGAGCAAAAGTGGTATGATTATCGAGAACGTGCCTATGAACGTATTGCGAAAGAATGGTGCGAAAAATATAACATTGATATTGTTGAATGATAAAAAAGCACCTACGTAGGTTTTGGATAATACATTTTATTGTAGTGAGGTGAAATTCATTCAAGGCTAATCCAACAGGAGGAGTAGATTTTATATGCTGAACATATTTTATGGAGATATGAAGAGGTAGTATATAATACGGCAGCGTATTTCAAGTGTGATTATGAAGATAACAGGATTACAGATCCATTTGTGAAGAAAATTTACCAGCATTGTCATATAGCGTAGAAGAAATATATGGAATTCGTACATCTGGAAGACATGGGACATTGAAACAAAGCTATGGAATCCTGTCTGGAGTTTGACATAGAATATATGGTTCATATCAGTGATGTGTACGGAGCATATCAAAAAGTTGCTGTGGAACAGGCATTGCCGGATTTTCTGGTAACAGAGCTAAAGGGATACGCAGGTAGGCTGTACAGACTCATGGCAAAGGACAGACTGCTCCAGAACACGACAAAAGCATGCTGGGAACATGAAATACAGAGAGGCGTTGATTTATCAGGGGTAAAAAGAATCCGATGACATGATTTGCGACACTCTTACGCCAGCTTGCTGATTTCCAAACTGGGGGCACAGCCTAATCTGGTAGCGAACAGACTGGGACATGAAAAGATTCAGCCAACGTTATCTACAAATCAGGGAAGATATTGCTAGAGCGTGTCTGAAAAATCATTTCCGCAATCTGCAAGCCCCACTTTGCGGTATATTTTGCCCTCGTTCGGTTGATGTAACCCGCTACGCCGCCATTATTCCGACGAAATCTCCTACAAACGGGGAAGCACAGCTTGTGAAAAGCCTTTTTCAGACATGGTCTAGTAAAAATGGAACAGTAAAGCAGAGAAAAAATCAGTTGTAGAAAATCCAAATAATGGATATAACATGGGAAAAGAGACGAATATGGATTTCTAACAGAAAGGACGTGATATTATGGTAACAACAGAATCTGTAACCATTAAAGTTCCGGTAGGAATGTCAAAATATCTGGTAACTATGAATCCGGAAACAGAGCTTACCCGAAATGCACTGTTGCTGTATCCATATATACTGAATCAGACGATATCTCATGGTCGTGCGGCTGAAATTCTGGGAATCAGAAAATCCGAGTTGATTGATCTGTATGATAAGTTAGGATATTTCTATTTTGATATGATGATGGATGATCTGGATGATGAACTGAATACTTTCAGAGAACTCAAAAAGAAAGAGGCTGCGGTATGATTGTTGTGTCAGATACAACACCACTGATATCACTTCTTAAAATCAATCGTATTGATTTGTTGGAAAAATTGTTTGGAGATGTTCTGATCCCGCAGGCAGTATTTGATGAGCTGACAGCCAATGAACGTTTTCAGCTTGAAGCGAATCGGATTAGACAGACGAAATTTATCGTAGTGAAACCTGTCAACAATCCGGAATCTGCCAATATATTAAAAAGAGCCACAGGTCTTGACCAGGGCGAGAGTGAAGCGATTGTTCTGACAGATGAATTAAAAGCAGATCTGTTATCAGATACTGTTAAGCAGACTGAAAGATTAAAAATATTCTGGTTCTATAGCAGCACCGTGGTTCTGGATTGGTTCTAAAAAGTTCTGAAACGAGATGCAGAATAGAAAAAAATTAAAAAATCTAATAAGGAGCATTATATGACGAAAGTGAATTTTTATGATAGTATTAATGATTCGATGCTGAAGTTTGCAGTTATTATTGCCAGACATAATGGTAAATGGGTATTTTGCAAGCACAAGGAAAGAAATACATGGGAGGTACCTGGGGGACATAGAGAAGATGGTGAGGATATTCTTGAAACAGCCAAACGAGAACTATATGAAGAAACAGGAGCAATAACTTTTGATATTACTCCAATTTGTATATATTCTGTGACTGCACCAGATAATTTCGATGGAATGGAGACTTTTGGAAAATTATTCTTCTCAGATATACATACATTTGAAAAAGAGCTTCACAGTGAAATTGAAAAAATAGCAATTATGGATGAACTACCGATTAATTGGACTTACCCAGAAATTCAACCCAAACTGCTAGAAGAAGCAAGAAAAAGAGGTTTTTGCCAAAAAAGGACGAAATAAAATGGCTATTTTTTGATGTTGGATCGACATTGGTTGATGAAAGCAAAGTTTATGAACATCTTTATGTGAAAAGCGTGACATCAGTAAATACAGATTATCGCAGCTGTCAGGAATTTCCCAGTCGTTACTTGGAAGAATCATGGCGCAGGAAAACTTGCCGTCGCTGATCACACTTGAAAAAATATGTACAGCATTGGGCGTGACATTATCACAGCTTTTTCAGGAAGGTAATTCAGAGAATCTGACAGAAGAGCAGAAAGAAGTTCTGGGGATATGGAACGATCTGAGTACAAATGAGCAGGAAACAGTAATGTCAATGCTGCGTGGACTTCGGAAGTAGGAGAACTGTTCGGTATATGTATCGGCTGTTCTTTTTTTGAACGTTAAAACGGTAATGTTTTTCTTGTGTACAGTGGAGTGCCATAGTATAATAAAACCAGTTTTTTTGCATAAGTTTAAAAGTTATAATAAGGAAATCGGCAAACCAGATGAAAGTCTGAGACGCAAAGCTATAGGGTCTGTAAAATGACAGCCAGTTGCAACGTTTAAGATGCATTGTCTGAAAAGGCAGTGCATTTTTTACTTTAGATTTATGCCGTGAAATAACTTGTTAAATAATGGAGAAAAGAAAAATGGATAAAGGAAGAAAAAAATCAGCCGTACTATTTGCATGTATATTGGTAGTTTTGGGAATATGGATGATGTTGTCTGTACATTGCTGGGCTGCGGAAACGAATAATGATGAAAAACTGCCACAGACGGTGGAACAAGATGAATCAACACAACAAGAAACAAAAGAATCAGAAACGAAGACGGCAGAACAGAAAATTATCCGTGTCGGTTCATTTGAGGATATCTTTAATTATGTTGATAAAAACGGTATCAGACGAGGATTTGGCTACGAACTCATGCAGGCTCTGGCAGGCTATACCGGATGGAAATTTGAGTATGTGAAATGTGACTGGACTAACTGCTCTGATAAGCTTGAAAACGGTGAGATTGATATCATGGGTGATATCTCTTACACCGATGAACGCGCACAAAAGATGCTTTTTTCAGATGAACCGATGGGGGAGGAAAAATATATCCTTTATGCTGATTTATCGAATACGGATATTGGTGCGTCTGATTTCAAGTCTCTGGATGGGAAACGTATAGGTGTGCTCATGGATACAGAACCTGAAATCATGCTGACAGAATGGGAAAGTAAGAATGGCATACATACAGAACATGTAAATGTGAATAGTGATGATGATGTCGAAAAGAAATTAGCAAATCATGAGATCGACTGTTTTGTATCTCTGGAGGAATCTATCTGGTCTGAACAGGGAATATCATCCGTTACCACGATTGGTAAATCTGGCATATATTTTGCAATAAATAAAGAGCGCAGCGATATCAAGACAGAGCTGGACTGGGCTATGCGTCAGCTGGATCAGGATAGTCCTTTTTTCAAGGCGGATCTGTATAAAAAGTATTTTACGCTTGATTATTGTCAAAGTCTTACAGGCGAAGAAAAGTCCTGGGTGGAAGAACATGGTGGTATCCGGATCGGATTTCTGAGTAATGATGCGGCAGTATTTTCCTTTGACGAAGAGACTGGAAAACTTACCGGTATGCTGGCAGAATATTTCTCTTATGCCAAAGACTGTCTGGGAAATCAGACGCTGGAATTTAATATACAGGAATATGATGATTATGATGAAATGCTTCAGGCTTTACAAGAGCGAGAGACAGACATGATTTTTTATACTGGCAGGAATCCATATTTTGCAGAAAAAAACGGATATGCACTTACAAACACAGCCTGGACCTACAGCCTGATGGCGGTAACAGATGAGGAAAAATTTGATGAGAACAAGGTGTATACTGTAGCTGTGCCCAGGGAAAAATATGCCTTAAAACAGCATATAGCTTTTAGTTATCCCCAATGGAAGCTTGTAGATTGTGATTCGCTTGACGATGCAGCAGATATGGTCATTCATGAAAAAGCAGACTGTTTTCTCATGGGCGCAAGTCAGGCAATGATATATGACAACAGTCGAAAATTCAGGAGTATTCCACTTACAAAAACAATGGAAGCATGCTTTGCAGTAAAGAGTGGAGAGGCAACTCTTTTGTCGATACTGAATAAAACCTTAAAGGCCATGCCGTCTGATATGCTTACAAGCGCACTTGCTATTTATGACAGTACACCAGATAAGATAACATTTTTGGACTTTGTAAAAGACAATATGCTTGTTTTTTTTGTCGCCACAGGATTCTCTGCACTTGGCATCATTGCTATTATCCTCGTACTTTTACGAAAGGCAAGAAAAGCGGAAGCTGTCGCAAAGCTTGCTGCAAATGATACACAAAAGCTAAATGACAAGTTGGAAATCGCTTTAAAGAAAGCGGAGGAGGCGAGTCTGGCAAAGACTTGTTTCCTTAACAATATGTCACATGACATCCGTACTCCTATGAATGCAATTCTGGGCTATGCACAGCTTATGGAGGATGAACTGAAAGGAAAGGATCTGCCTGAAACTTCAGAGCATTTGGAAAAACTTCAGCAGTCAGGAAATCTTCTTCTATCAATCATAAATAATGTACTTGATATGGCTCGGATTGAGAGTGGAAGGATGGAAATTGATGAGAACTATGCCCGGATTGAAGATATCCGGCAGACTCTATTTGAAATATTTGAGGATGAAGCAAAGAAAAAGAATCTTGCACTTCATTACACGATAAATGTAGAGCATGAGCATATACTGACAGATACTACCAAGGTAAAAGAAATATGTGTCAACATCCTGAGCAATGCCATAAAATATACTCCAGCCGGTGGTTCTGTTATGGTAGATGTAGATGAATTACCTTGTGATGAGTCTGGATACATGATAGCAAGGATCAGAGTCAGCGACACCGGAATCGGTATGAGTCAGGATTATCTGACAAAGATTTTCGAAGCATTCACACGAGAGCGGAACACCACAATGAGCAAAATTACTGGAAGCGGACTTGGAATGTCAATCGTCAAGAAATATGTTGATCTGCTTGGTGGAACAATCGATGTGGAGAGTGAACCTGGAAAGGGCAGCACTTTTACTGTAACACTAAAACACAAGATAGCGGATGAAAGCTATTATGTAAAAAAGCATATTGAAGAGCCTGGAACAGGAAGCGAAATCCTTGAAGGCAGGAATATTCTTTTAACAGAGGATAATGATTTGAATGCGGAGATTGCAGAGGCAATACTTGAGAGTGCAGGTCTTAAGATAGAGCGTGTGGAGGATGGTATCCAGTGTGTAAACAGAATAATGGAAATGCCGACAGGAACATATGATATGATCCTCATGGATATCCAGATGCCGAAAATGAACGGTTATAAAGCAACGCAGGCAATCAGAAATTTGCCAGATAAGGATAAAGCGTGCATACCGATTATTGCAATGACAGCAAATGCATTTGAAGAAGATAAGAGAGATGCTATTGCAGCCGGAATGAATGGTCATATCGCAAAGCCAATTCAGGTTGATAAGCTACTGTCGATATTGGCGGAAATCATAAGGCAACAAGAAAAATAATACATAATGTCCGGATTGAAGTAGGAAAGGTAACTGAGAAAGTACTGAAATCAGGCTGAAGGATACAGGGTGAGGAATATGAAACAGTTAATAATATCAGAAAAAGTACAAAAGGAGCTGCTCACAGATTTTATCCAATGCGTCGTAAAACCCCTTGCTTCAGCTCTTAACTTGACCCATATTTATACAAGATAATTTCGATAAGCAAGCAATGAATATATAGCAATCCCCGAAAATAATGCAAAAAATTCAGCACCGCAGAGCGTGAATTACTGCGTCACAGATTTTCGTCGTACCCCGGTACGCCTTCAAATCTGTTCCTTGCAATTCACGCTCTGCAGCACTGCCTTTTTTGTATTATTTTCGGGTCTTGCTATATTACTTCGATGAATATGGACGCGGATACGAAGGCGCGCATATGATCGACGGAAAACAGTATCAGTTCGAGGGCGGAAAAATTGTAGGATAAACAAAAAACAGAAAATTCCCGGGAGGCCAGAAAACTGATTTCCCGGGAATTCCTATGTGGTGCGCCTAACGTCGCACGTTTCTAACTGGTGCACTCTGAGATTGTCTGCCACATTGTTTTGTCAGTCTTCCGCCGGCAAGTCAGAGAGCAGGACACTTCCGTTGACAGTACTTGCCTGAATGGTGAATGCAGAAATACCGGAGCGGGTGAATGTTTTTGTGTAGGATTCCGTTCTTCCATTGGAGACAAGGCGGATTTTTCCGGTTGTCGTGGATGCATGAATGGACGCATCGGCAAGATCGTGCGGGAGATGGAGTTTCACGGAACCGTTGACGGATTTTGCCGTCAGGGACTCGGAACAGGTTCCCTCGAAGAGGACTTTGCCGTTGACACCGTTTAAGGATGCGCGGGAACAGTCGCCGGTGATTTCAAGTTTGCCGTTTGTGGCGGAAACATCGAGGCTGTCTGCGCGCAGACGGGTCAGGACGATCTTTCCGTTTGTGGCCTGCACACGGCAGCTGGATGCGGAGAGGGAATCACCGGTGATTTTGCCGTTTGTGGCGGAAATTTCGAGTGCAGTAAGAGAGAGAAGATCAAGCCCGGTCGCGCCGTTCAGAGAGCGGAGTGTCAGCTTCTGTACGGTGGACGGCACCTGGAAGGAGAACACCTCTTTCTGGTGATTATTGCAGAAAAGATGTTTCCAGAATACGGAAGGGGTGAGCTTTTTCTCTCGCAGACAGAACGTATTGCCCTCAATGCCTGCCTCGAAGCGGTCCGGATCGAAGTCGCCGGAAAAATCAAACTCAACCGAAGCAGAAGTGCCCGGAGCAAAGTCGGCGGAAGCGTTCCGCAGGGAAATTTCCATGGCGGTGATGGCGGTGGAAGGGTCGTACGGGTAGTTCTGATGTGTTTCTTTTGCGGCTTCTCCTGTGGAAGAGTGCGGTGTTTCTTCAGAAGTAGAGCTGTTTTTCTCCTGCGGCAGCACGTTTGCAACAGGCTGCTCCGTTGTGGCATATTCCTGACGGAAAAATTCGAGGACATCGTCGACATTGCCGAGTTCTGCGCAGATTTCTTCATCGGAGAGACCCTGGCTGCGGGCGTCGGCGAAATGGGATTCGAAATCGTTTAAAATTTCCTCTGCGGCGGCAGAATCAAAGGATGCAAGGCCCTGTTTCAATGCATTCATATAAGTTTCATACGTTGTATTCATCATGATTTTCCTTTCTATCGTCAGATCGTTTCATCTGAAATCAGTCGGTTGACCTGCTGGGTGAAATCCAGCCATTCCTGTTTTTTCTCCTGCTGATAAGCTGTTCCTGCTTCCGTCAGATGGTAATATTTCCGGGCCGGGCCGGATGCGGATTCCTGCAGATACGTTTCCACGTAACCGGCTTCCTTGAGTCGTTTTAAAATCATATAGAGCGTTCCTGCGGCGATGGACATTTCGCGGGAAATGGCGTCTGTCAGCTCATAGCCGTATTTGTCCTCTTTTGTCAGCTGGGAGAGGACACAGAGCTCGAGGACGCCCTTTTTGAGTTGTGGATTCATATGAACACCTCCTTGTTGAGTAGATCATAACACAGACTATATCATAATGCAATATAGTAAACGAAATTTTTATCCTGCCATGTGTTCGATTTTGTACATGGAAATGCCTTGAAAAGAACCGCGGATTTCCGTATAATCAAGCAGAACCCTGAAATTTGACCGGAAAATACAGAAAAATAGAAAGATAGTAAGTTGGAAAGAAGAGGAAAAAATATGAGTGAAATGAATCAGAATAACAATGGCCCGGTAAAGGGCGCGATCCATTCGATCGAGAGCTTCGGATCCGTCGACGGACCTGGCGTACGCTACGTGATTTTCGTGAAGGGCTGCAACATGCGCTGCCAGTTCTGCCACAACCCGGACACCTGGACGACGAAAGATGCCGACTGGCAGACCGCGGATGAGGTGCTGAAAAAGGCGCTCCGCTACAAAAATTACTGGGGCGAAAAGGGCGGCATTACCGTAAGCGGCGGAGAACCGCTGCTGCAGATCGACTTCCTGATCGAGCTGTTCCGCAAGGCAAAAAAGAACGGCGTTCACACAACACTGGATACCAGTGGAAATCCGTTCACAAGAGAGGAGCCGTATTTCAGCAAATTTAAGGAGCTGATGAAATACACCGACCTGCTGCTGCTCGATATCAAGCTGATTGACGACAAGGCGCACAGAGAGCTGACCGGCTGCACTAACGAGAACATCCTCGATCTGGCGCGCTACCTCGACGAGATCGGCAAACCGGTCTGGATCCGCCACGTCCTCGTCCCGGAACGCAGCGACTACGACGAATACCTGATTCGCCTCGATAAGTTTTTACACAGCCTGCACAACGTACAGCGCGTAGAGGTTCTCCCATACCACACCCTCGGCGTATTCAAATGGGAAACCTTAGGGATTCCATACAAACTCGAAGGGATCAACCCGCCGACCAAAGAGCGCGTGGAAAACGCCAATAAACTGCTGCATACGGCGGAATATACGGGATATCTGAAATAAAAAGCAGAACAACAAGAAAAGTTTGTGAAAAAGTAACAATTTTTATAAAAACTTTATAGTGTTTCTGTTCAAAAACCAGAAGAAAAGGAGTATAATCGCTGTTATGGACGAGAGCAAAAACACTACGAACCTTTTTGATTCGCCGCGGCAGTTGCTGCATCCACCAAAAATAAGAGCAAAAAGAAAGAAGGATTTACAATGTTTGGTTCAAAAGAGGCATCGGAAGACAAGCTGAAAAAAATGGTGGAAAAAGGAAAATGGGACAAATTAAGAAAACAGTATCTGGATTCGGACAAGACAACGCAGGTAGCGCTTGCAAAAGCCTGTGCAGCTTCGAGAAATGATGGTTCTGTTAATATTCTGACTTCTCTTCTGGAAGTAGACGATGTGGACGTAAAAATTGCGGCCGTTACCAGCCTTGGTGAGGTTGGAGACGATCACGTAACAGCACTGATCCGTCAGCTGGCCGTCAAGACACCGGCAGATCAGACGGAGCTGAAAGCAGTGATCACAAAAGCGCTGGAGAAGATTGTCGAAAGAGCATAAGAGCAGGACCGGTGAAAAAAGGAAAGGCGAAGAAGTTTCTGTAAAAAGAAGCTCCTTCGTTTTTTTAGTGCAAGGCATATCAGAATCTGCTCCAGCGGATTGTTTTTGCCCGAACAGAAATCTTACAAAATCGTAATAATAATGCAGTTGTATCTATCCCGCAAAAAATGCTATAGTGAAAATAACACAGACACAAAAGCAGAACGCGGAGCGAAAAGCATCCGCAGAAAAAAGGGAGGAAACAAGATGGAATTTGTATTCGAACATGCAACCATGATTGCCGTGATCGCCGTTGTGGTGATCATTCTTGCCATTCTGGCGAGCGGTTATGTGAAGGCGCCGCCGGATACCGCATTTATTATTTCCGGTTTCAAAAAAGGCCAGCGGATCCTGATCGGTAAAGCCGGTATCAAGATACCATTCTTTGAGCGGCTGGACAAGCTGAGTCTGAAGCTGGTAGCGATCGATGTGAAGACGAGCGACGCCGTGCCGACCGCTGACTACATCAATATTCAGGTGGATGCAGCCGTCAACATCAAAGTCGGGGACGAACCGCAGAAGCTCCAGAAAGCATCCCAGAACTTCCTGAACCGCGACAGTGAATATATTGCCAAGGTCGCAAGAGAAGTCCTCGAAGGAAACATGCGTGAGATCGTCGGAAAGATGCGTCTGGAAGAGATGGTTTCCGACCGTCAGAAGTTTGCGGAGCTGGTCAAAGAAAATGCAGAACCGGACCTGGCTGCGATGGGACTTGACATCATCAGCTTCAACGTACAGAACTTCGTCGATTCCAATCAGGTCATTGAAAACCTTGGTATCGACAATATCGTAAAAATCAAGAAATCTGCGGCGATTGCCCGTGCCAATTCCGAGAAAGAAATCAAGATTGCCCAGGCGCGTGCCAACAAAGAGGCGAACGATGAGCGCGTTCTTGCCGAGACCGAGATCGCAAAGAAAAACAACGATCTGGAAATTAAGTCGGCAGAGCTGAAAAAAGAGTCCGATATCAAAAAGGCAGAGGCAGATGCAGCGTACAAGATTCAGGAAGAGCAGCAGAGAAAAGAGCTGGAAATCACTTCCGCGAATGCGAACATCGCCCGTCAGGAGCGTGAGGTTGAGCTCCGTGCCAGAGAAGTAGAAGTAACCGAGAAATCTCTCGAGGCAGAAGTAAAGAAGAAAGCCGAGGCCGAGCGTTACGCAAAACAGCAGCAGGCAGAGGCAGATTTGTACCGCCGTCAGAAAGACGCAGAGGCAGACCAGTTCGAAAAAATCCGCGAGGCGGAGGCAAAGAAAGCCCAGGCAGAAGCCCAGCGCTATGCGATGGAGCAGGAAGCACTCGGTATCAAGGCAAAAGGTGAGGCGGAAGCCGCATCCATCCGCGCCCAGGCACTTGCAGAGGCCGAAGGTATGGAGAAGAAAGCCGAGGCTTACCAGCGCTACAACAAAGCCGCAATGGCAGAGATGATGATCAAGGTTCTGCCGGAGATCGCCGGAAAGATCGCAGAGCCGCTCAGCCAGATCGACAAGATTACGATCATCGGCGGCGGAAGCGAGGACAACGGCATCGGCTCCGTAGCGGGCAATGTGCCGGTGGTCATGGCAAAACTGTTTGAATCGATGAAAGAGGCGACCGGTGTCGATCTCTCCGAAATCATGAGAGCCGATACGTACGATGCAAAAGTAAACCGCAACATTCAGATCTCCAGCCCGGAAGAGCTCAAAGAGTATCTGAAAGCAGAAGCCGGAAAGGCAGCAGCGGATGCAGAAAGCCCGGAAAAAGCGGAAGCATCCGAACCGGTGCAGAAAGACGGCAGCGAGCAGTAAATCCAGAACGGATCATAAAAACAGAAAAGAGGCAGGAATCCAGAGAAATTTCTTGAGAATCCTGCCTCTTTTGACGTATAGACCGGAAAAAGTTATTCGGCGCCTTTTTCCAGCATGCTCATGAACTCTTTTGCCGCCTGCGGGATCGGCAGATGGGAGCTGTGGGCAACGACAAGCTGGCGCGGCGGAAGCTCCTCCACGAGGTCGAGCTGGAAGGCCGCCGTCTCTTTTCCAAGACAGTAGTCCGGCACAAACGCGATGCCAAGGCCGATACTCGCCAGGTCGATCAGAAGATCGTTGCTGCCAAGCTCAATTTCCGGCACGAGGTCGAGCTGGAACCGCTGAAACTGGCTGTGCAGGAACTCACTCGTCGTACTCTTGCGGTCGAGCATCAGAATCGGGTACTGCAGCAGCTCTTTTAAGTGAACCGGCCGGTTCTCCAGTTCCGGGTAGTATTCGCCGTTCGCGATAAAGATATCGTGGAACGAATGAATTGGAATCGTGTGGAGACGGCTGGAAAGATGCGAGTTTGGATAATTGGTCACGATGAAATCCACCTGGCCGGATTCCAGCAGATCGACACACTGGGTCGAAGTCTGGTTTGTCACCTTGATGTGGACA
>NZ_CDRRUH010000076.1:0-12813 GCF_977045365.1 Fusicatenibacter sp. | reverse complement strand
CATAAAGATAAAAAGCTGTACCGTAGGGCATACGGGAACAGGATAAACATAGCTTGTGGACACTGTGTAAGACATTGCAGTACCGTAAAGTATTCGTCAATGCAGTAGTGGTAGAAACAAGAATCCCACTGCTTTAGCTGTGGGGAGTGTCAAGCGAAAGGAATCGAATAGAAAGCAAGAAATGGGAGGAATTGCCATATGATGTATCCATTCATGACATTAAATGACGATACGGAAATTACCCACTCAGAAATGAAAGCAGATGGAAAAGTAAAAGTATATATTGAAACTCCCGACGAATCTGGTGGATTTCACAATGCAACATGCTGGCTTCCGGGATACCAGTGGGAAGAAATTGAGGGATATTCGGATGCGGAAATGGCTTATTTTAAGCAGTTGATTCGAAATAATGCACACCTTATTCTTGAATTTTCAAAAGAAGGAGGCGTTTTGAATGCTGCAAATTCTTAGAATCGGACCATACAGTCTGTATTTCTGGTCGAATGAAAGTGATCCATTGGAACCAATTCATATTCACATTTCAGAGGGACGGGAAAGTGCAGCTGCAACAAAAGTCTGGATTACAAGTACGGGAAAAGCAATGGTATGCAACAACAATTCCAAAATTCCAGAAAATGTGTTAAAAAAACTGGTGCGAATCGTTGAGGCCAACAGTGAAACTATCATAGAGGAATGGCTGAATCGTTTCGGGGAGATCCGTTATTTCTGCTGATATACGATAAAAGAAAGAGGAACTACAAATGACAGAACTAACACCCCACACACAGAAGAAGACGCACTCCCGCCAGATGGCTACAAGCTGTGAGTCGTGCGGCAATTTTGTGTATGATGAGGAGTATGAGTGCTACACCTGCGAGGTCGATCTTGATGAGGATGAGATGGCACGTTTTCTGCAGGATAAATTTTACAACTGTCCGTACTACCAGCTCGGCGATGAGTATCGGATTGTGCGGAAACAGATGTAGCAGGCAATGCGTCCGGTATACAAAGCTGCGGCGTTTGCGATAAAAATAGAAAAAGAACAGGAGGATTTTTACCATGAACAACGAAGTATTAAATGCAATCAAAACAAGAAGAAGCATCCGCAAATACAAAGCGGAGCAGATTACGGATGAGCAGCTTGATGCGATTCTGGAGGCCGGAACGTATGCGGCAACCGGCATGGGAAAACAGTCGCCGGTGATTGTTGTGGTACAGAAACCGGAGCTGATTGCAAAACTTTCGAAAATGAATGCGGCTGTTATGGGTACAACATCCGATCCGTTCTACGGTGCGCCGACCGTTCTGATCGTGCTTGCTGACCCGGAGCGCGGAACTTATGTGGAGGACGGCTCTCTTGTCATGGGAAATCTGATGCTGGCAGCACATGCCGTTGGTGTGGATTCCTGCTGGATCCATCGTGCAAAAGAAGAGTTTGCGGGCCCGGAAGGAAAAGCCCTCTTAAAAGAGTGGGGACTTTCCGAAAATTATGTTGGCATCGGACACTGCATCCTCGGCTATCGCGACTGCGAGTACCCGGAGGCAAAAGAAAGAAAAGCAGATTACATTGTAAGAGTATAATCATCTGCGAAAACGGCTCCGGGAGCGGCTGTGCGTCGACAACACCCGCCCCGGAGTCCTATGTTTAAAGTGACAACAGAGGAACAGCCATGTATCGAATTATGATTGTAGAAGATGATGAAATCATCGCCCGCGCCGTACAGCAGAACCTGGTTTCCTGGGGCATGGATGCATTCTGTGTGCAGGATTTTTCCAGCATTCTCGCCGAATTCGCCGCGAAAAGCCCGCAATTAGTGCTGATGGACATTCATCTTCCCTTTTTTAACGGATTTCACTGGTGCCAGGAGATTCGAAAAGTCTCTAAAGTGCCGGTAATTTTTCTTTCTTCTGCATCGGACAACATGAACATCATTATGGCCGTTAATATGGGCGGCGATGACTTTATCGCGAAGCCGTTTGATTTAAGTGTCCTGACCGCCAAAGTCCAGGCGATGCTCCGCCGCACCTACGAATTTGCCGGAGAAACGAATTTCCTCGAGCACCGCGGTGCCATGCTCGATACGGGAAGTGGTGTGCTGAATTACCGGGGAAAGCGGATTGAGCTGACCAAAAATGAGTGGCGTATTCTGCAGTCCCTTCTCGAAAATAAAGGAAAAGCCGTCAGCCGCGATATGCTGATGATGCATCTGTGGGAGTCGGACAGCTTTATAGATGACAACACGCTGACCGTCAACGTCACGCGCCTGCGGAAAAAACTGGAGGAGGCAGGACTTACAGACTTTATCCAGACGAAAAAGGGTGTCGGCTACCTGATCGCATGACGGAAGCAGAACAGGAGAAAAAGGATGGAACAACAGAAAGAGGGAATCCGGCAGGAGTTTATGCTTCTTAACTGGTATTTGAAAGAGCATCTTGCATCGGCCGTGCGGATTGCCGCTTTTATAGGAGTATTTTCACTCCTCTGTTTTCTGCGCAATGTGCCGCAGGATGTCACCGTTTATATGATCGTGCTGATGGCTGCTGTCGGAGCCGCAGATTTTTGCTTTCATTATGGGAAGTACCGGAAACATCATCTGGTCTTAGCACTCCTTGCCGCCGAACCGCAGGGCAAAACAGAAGCGCTTCCGGAGGCGGACGGGCTTCTGGCGCGGGATTACCAGCAGATCATCGCATCCTACGAGCGGCAGTTTCAGGAAGAACAGATTAAGATGGAGCAGAAATACCGCGATATGATGGAGTATTACACGATGTGGACCCATCAGATCAAAACGCCGATTGCGGCGATGCGGCTGCTTCTGCAGGAGGAGGATACGCCGCTTTCGCGTGAAATGCAGAGCGAACTTTTCCAGACGGAGCAGTATGTGCAGATGGCGCTGCAGTACCTGCGCATGGAAAAAATGACATCGGATCTTGTCTTTGCAAGGTACGATTTGGATGCGCTGATCCGCCAGGCTGTGCGGAAATATGCCCCGCTTTTTATCCGCCGGAAAATTATCCTTTCCTACGAGCCGGTGCACTGCGAGGTGCTGACAGATGAAAAATGGCTCGTCTTTGTGCTGGAGCAGATTCTGTCAAATGCGCTGAAATACACGAAAAGTGGAAGCATTCACATCTATCTGTCACCGGATGCACCAAAAACGCTGGTGATTGAGGACACCGGCATCGGCATTGCGCCGGAGGATCTGCCGCGGATTTTCGAAAAAGGCTACACGGGCTGCAACGGCCGCGCAGACAAGCGGTCAACGGGCATCGGACTGTATCTGTGCCGCCAGATCATGGAGAAACTTTCGCATACTATCCGCATCGAGTCGGAGATGGGAGTGGGAACGAAGGTGTATCTTGGGCTGGATACCGTATCCCTGTAGTACATAGAGAGCTTCGCCGGGAATCTTACAGAAATGTAAGGTTGCCGGTCTTTTTGTAAGATGATCCTAAGGCAGAAGAGGGCGCGGACGGGTATAATAAGCCTTGTCAATTAAGAAAACAGTTCAGACAGAAAGGAAAATGTGACATGGCAATTCTGGAAGTAGAACATCTGAAAAAAACATATACCACGCGCCTTGGCAGCAACCGGGTGGAAGCGTTGAAAGACGTTAATTTTACAGTGGAACGGGGCGAATTTGTTGCAATTATGGGCGAATCGGGAAGCGGAAAAACGACGCTTCTGAACCTGCTCGCAGCACTAGACAAGCCAACCGGCGGACAGGTGCGGTTAAATGGAAAGAATCTCGGCGAATTAAAAGAGAAGGAGATTGCCGGATTCCGCCGCGAAAATTTAGGTTTCGTGTTCCAGGACTTCAACCTGCTCGATACCTTTTCCCTGCGTGACAACATTTATCTGCCGCTCGTGCTGGAAGGAAAAAAATACGAGGAGATGAGTCTTCGGGCAGAACCGATTGCGAAAAAACTCGGCATCACCCAGGTCCTCAATAAATACCCATATGAGGTGTCCGGCGGACAGAAGCAGCGTGCAGCCGTTGCGCGTGCGCTGATTACCAATCCGGAGCTGGTTCTTGCGGATGAGCCTTCCGGCGCGCTCGATTCCCATGCAGCGGATGGCCTCATGAAACTGTTCGGGGAGATCAACGAGGAGGGCCAGACGATTGTTATGGTAACGCACAGTGTGAAGGCGGCCTGCTCGGCGAAGCGTGTGCTGTTCATCAAGGACGGCGAGGTCTTCCACCAGCTGTATCGCGGTTCTTTAGGGCGCGATGAGATGTATCAGAAGATCTCCGATACACTGACAATTCTTGCGACGGGTGGTGAACGGGATGAATAACCTGCTGTATGCCAGACTGGCAAAAACAAATTTGAGCAAAAACCGTCAGAATATTCTTCCGTATCTGCTGTCATGCATCGGCACGGTGGTGATGTTTTTTATCATGGATACACTGGCGCAGGGAAGTGGCTTTGATTCCATGATCGGAAAAGATACGATCCTGACAGTGATGGGGATGGGAACCTATATCATTGGCCTGTTCGCGGTGATTTTTCTGATCTACAGCAACAGTTTTCTGGCAAAAAGAAGAAAAAAAGAGTTCGGTCTGTTCCAGATTCTCGGCATGGAGAAAAAGCATCTGGCGAAGATCCTCTTTTTTGAGAGTCTGTATCTGTGGGCGGCATCGCTTGGAATCGGTATTCTGCTCGGTGTGTTGCTGTACCGCCTGCTGTTTCTGGTGCTGATGAAGCTGACCGGACTGAACGGAACAATTGGTTTTGCGTTCAGTGCAAAAGCCGTGGGAAGTACGATGCTGCTGTTCGGCCTGACTTTTGTGATCAATTTTCTCTTAAGCCTTCGCCAGATCCACGTCTCACAGCCGGTCGAACTGCTGCACGGCGGCGCGCAGGGTGAGCGGGAACCGAAAACGAAGCTTTTGACGGCGGTTCTTGGATTCATGCTGCTTGGTGTTGGTTATTATCTGGCTCTGACCTGCCAGTCCTCGATGGACGCACTTGATAAGTTTTTTAATGCAATCGCTTTGGTTATGGTGGGAACGTACTGCCTGTTTTCTGCTGGAAGTATTGCATTTTTGAAAATTCTGAAGAAAAACAAGAATTATTATTACCAGACACGCCATTTTACAAGCATTTCAGGTATGCTGTACCGCATGAAGCAAAATGCGGTCGGTCTTGCGAATATCTGTATTCTGTCAACGGGTGTGCTTCTGGTTATCTCCATCAGCACATGTCTGTGGACGGGAATTGAGGAGGTTACCTATACGCGGTTTCCACATCAGATTTCGATCGAAGCAAATACTGGCGTGAGCGGCATTATGAAGACAGTGGAACCGGTCAGTCAGAAGATGATAGAGGAAGTGAAAACTGGGATTGATCAGCATCTGGAAGAAAAGCAGCTCAGAAAAAAGTATGAAAGTGATCAGAGATACTATGTTATGCTTGCTGATGTAGATAGAAACAAAGTAGAAAAAACACAGTCAGATGATGCTGCGGCGAGCACACTGATAAAAATCATGGAAGAGTCGGAGTACAATCAGGTAACCGGCGAACAGGTAGAGCTGGAACCAGGGCAGGCTCTGGTTTTTCAGGAAAAACAGAAAAATTATGGATATGACACGATTGAACTGGGAAATCAGACGTATGAAGTAAAAAAATGGAATACCGATAAGAAATCGTACATTCTGGATGAGAAGACGCAGATGTATGAGACAATGACGGTGGTGACGCGGAACAAGGAAGCAAAGGAAGCGTATGCAGCTGTGCAGGGAGAGGAGCCAGAAGGATACAGTTGGGAATATGCTCTGGATCTTATCGGGGATGCCGGCGAACAGATCACAGTTGGAGATGAGATTGAGACGATACTGACGGAGTCATCTTTTAACGGATGGGTGGAAGTGCGCGAAAAAGAGCGCAATACGGTTTACAGTCTGTATGGTTCACTTCTGTTTTTAGGTGTTTTCGTTGGTGCGCTGTTTTTGATGGGTGCCGTTATGATTATCTATTACAAGCAGGTTTCAGAAGGCTTCGATGACCGAAAACGGTTCCAGCTTATGCAGAAGGTCGGCATGAGCCGCAAAGAAATCCGTCAGACGATTCAGTCACAGGTGGTAACGGTCTTTTTCATGCCGCTCGCGGTGGCCGTGGTGCATACAATGATAGCGTTTCCATTGACCAGGCGTATCATGGCAATGCTGAATTTCCCGGACAGCAATCTGTTTCTGGCTGCAACAGCAATTACGATTGCGGCGTTTGCCGTGGTTTACCTGATCGTCTATGTGCTGACGGCGCGGGCGTATTACAAAATTGTGGAATAAGAAGATGTACTTTTTTTAATACATCGAAGCGTCTTTGAAAAAAACTTAACAAAAAAATAATAAGAAAAAGACATCCGGCGCAGACGGAAAATCTGCGGGGGATGTCTTTTTGGTTGTTCTATTTATAAATGCCGTTGATGGTAACTTTGAAAAGAGCTTCCTTTCCATTGAGTTCGTCTTTTCCATAGTCTTCCGGGAAAGTGACGGTTACATCTACGCTGTCGCCCGGGTGATGGCCGATGAGCTGTTCTTCAAAGTCATCGATGTAAGTGTGGGAGCCGATCACAAGATCAGCGCCGTTTCCTTTTGTGTTTCCACCTTCAAATTCCACGCCGTCAATGGAGCCGACATAGTCGATATTGACGGTATCACCGTCCTCAATGGTGAGGGAAGTGTCGGTCTGCAAAGAGGCAGAAGCCGAAGTGGAGGCTGATGAGGCGGATGCGGCCGATGAGGCTGTGGAGGTATCCTCCGAGGCACTTTTGACAGAGAGTCGTTTGGAATCGAGTACGCTGGCAATAATAAGGCCGACGATCACAACGACAATCAGAGCTGGTCCGGCCCAGCTCCAGATCTTTTTGTAATGCGCTACTTTCGCTTCGTGCTCCCGCTCTTTGGCACGCCGTTCCTTGGCAGCTTTTCTGTTTTCTTTGTTCATAAAAAGGATCTCCTTTGCGCTTTTACGACTGCAATCGTATTTTATAATATCAAGTATATCATAAAAATATGGTAAAAGTGTGAAAAAAATAACACGATCCAACATTGTCAATGCTCAAAAATGACGATATAATGAGTGCAAGTGAGCCAAATGAAAATTTATTTTCAGTTGGCGAACGACGAATGTCGCTTACGCGATAGCGTAAGATTGAGTGCAAGTGAGAAAACGTGGCGAGTAAGGGAGTGAATAAAATGGATGACTGGAGTAGTTTCAGAACGACGACATCCGAACAGCAGCGCCTCCGGGCTGCACTTTCCGGCTTTTGTGAATCGCAGGATCTTCCGGAAGAACAGCGAGCCGCATATACCGCATACCTGCGGAAACGCATTCGTCCCGCTGTCGAAATGCTGATTCGTGAGGATGATTTTTCAAAGCTGGAAAATATTCTGCAGACCGGATGGCTGTCCGATGCAGACCGAAAACGTTTTCTCAACCTTGCTGCCGACCAGCAGAAATGGCAGGCTTTCCGCATTCTCCTGAACCGGAGCTCACAGGATCCGATGCAGGAGAATACGGAAAGCAGAAAAACAGAAGCTGCGTTTCAAAAAGAAAAGCCCACAAAAGAAAAAGAAGCGCTGGCGCTCCGGCTTTTCGAAGAAGCCCGCAAAAACCTCTGCTGGCTGTACCCGGAACTTGGTGAAGCGATTCTTTTCTTTCAGCATCAGCCATCCGACAGGACAAAAGCCATCACATCCGACGGTCATACGATATATTTTAACTCCGATTTTGTACTCCGCATGTGTGCCGAAAATTCATCGTTCCTCAAGGAAGGCTATCAGCACCTGCTGCTGGAATGCATCCGCCGGTTTGGGAAAGAAATACCGGAGCCGGAAAAAAAAGAACAGCCCCCGGTTTCATGGCTGATGCCGGAAAAAGAAAAACAGTCTCCGGTTTCATGGCTGGTGCCGGGAAAAGAGCCGGAACTTATCGAGTCTTTTCAATCAGTCTGGAAACGTGCTTCCCGTAAGTTGGCGGAAAACTACGGCACCGGCGGCCTGCGGCGAGGCCAGAACCGTGGTGGAAAAAAAGAAACCCTGTCCGGGATCGAAAAAAGAGCGTACAATTACCGCCGCTTCCTGAAACGCTTTACCGTTACCCGCGAGGAAATGGAGCTGGATCTCGACAGCTTTGATCCAGTTGCTTACCATTATGGGCTTATGTATTACGGAAATTTCCCTTTCATCGAGCCGCCGGAGACGCGCGAGGGAAACCGTCTCGAAGAGCTGGTTATCGCGATCGACACATCCGGTTCGTGCAAAAAAGAAATTGTAGCAAAGTTCCTTGGTGAGACGCGCAACATTCTTGAAGAAAAAGAAAACTTCTTTTCCAGCTGGAACGTCTGCCTGATCCAGTGCGACAGCTTTGTGCAGGATGTCACGATGATTCATTCCCCGAAAGAATGGGAAGCGTACCGCGAAGCAGTCACGATCAAGGGTCGAGGCGGAACCGATTTCCGTCCTGTCTTTCAGAAAGTGGAAGAGTTGCGGGAACAGCACGTATTCCGAAACTTAAAAGCGTTGATCTATTTTACCGACGGAGACGGAATTTATCCCGAACAAAAGCCCGATTACGAGACGGCATTCGTCTTTGTCAGACAGACCGAAAAAATGAATCTTGTCCCCAAATGGGCAAAAAAACTGCTGACAGAAGAATGTACTCTTTGAACACAACTGACAAAAAAGCATCTCGCAAAATCAAACACAGAAAGATTTCGAGAGTACATAAAGAGCGCATAAGATAAGAGAGAACATATGAACATACAAGAAGCAAAAGAGACAATTGAAACAGCCCTGCGCGCATACTTTGCAAGAGATGAAATTGGTTTTCCACTGGTTCCGCTCCGGCAGCAGCGTCCCATTCTCCTGATCGGCCCGCCGGGCATCGGAAAAACGGCAATTATGGAGCAGATCGCAGAAGAGTGCGGTGTGGGGCTTGTCGCCTACACGATGACACACCATACGCGTCAGAGTGCCATGGGCCTTCCGGAGATCTGCACACGTGGAATCGAAGGGAAAATGGTACATACAACGGAATACACGATGAGCGAGATCATCGCCTCGATCTATGACTGCATGGAGCAGACCGGAAAGAAGCGGGGTATCCTCTTTCTCGATGAAATTAACTGCGTCTCCGAGACCCTCGCTCCGGTAATGCTGCAGCTTTTGCAGGACAAAAAATTCGGCAATCAGCACATCCCGGATGACTGGCTGATCGTGGCCGCCGGAAATCCGCCGGAATATAATAAATCTGTGCGGGAATTTGATGTGGCAACGCTTGACCGTGTGCGGAAGATCGAGGTGCTTCCCGAGCTTTCCGTGTGGCTCTCCTATGCAGAGAAAAATCAGATCCACAGCGCCGTGACAACGTACCTTATGGCACACAGTGACCATTTTTATTCTGTTTCGCAGGAAGCGGATGAGAAGCGTTTTGTGACAGCACGCGGCTGGGAGGATTTGTCGGCAGTGCTGAAAAGTTATGAAATCCTGCATTTTCCGGTCGACGAAGCACTGATCGGACAATATTTGCAGGAAGAAAAGACAGCGGAGGAATTCAGCTCGTACTACAGGATTTACGAAAAATATGGACAGGATTACGGTGTAGAGGAGATTCTGACCGGTGCATTTTCTGGAAAAATCATGGCAGAAAAACAGAAGATGGCGGCAAATGGTTCCGCAGAAGAGCGATCTGTACTGCTGTCTCTGTTTCATGCGGCACTTCAGAAAGAGGCATCCGGCTGCCAGAAGCAGGAGCACACGGCAAAGGAGCTCTCCGAGTGCTTGCGCCAGTTTACCGGGCTTTGCAGGCAGAAAAAAGATGAGACATACGCATCCTGGCTACAACAGAAAGAGCAGGGATTTGCAGTGTGCAAACAGCAGGGACTGCTGAAAAAGGGCGAGGAAGAAACGAATGCGCGGGTCTTGAAAAAGTTAAAAAAACTCGAGGAGACCGCTAAAAAATGTCGCAAAACCGATTCAGATCAGATGAAAGAGCTTTTTGAAACGGTATGTGAACTGGAACAGGAAAAAGTGGAGAAGGAAGTAAAGGATGTGAAACTGCAGGTCCGCCGTGCCGCTGAATTTTTACAGAACAGCTTTCCGGGCGGAGCAGAAGTGGTGCTGTTTGAAGCAAATCTGGCGCGAAGTCCAGCGTTACGGAGCTTTTTGATTGAGAAAAGCATGGATGCCGAATGATAAGCGGCCACTTTGGAAAGGAGAAAAAGATGAATTATAAAATGATCCTGCAGTACGACGGCACGCGCTATAACGGCTGGCAGAAGCAGGGAAATACGGACAACACGATTCAGGGCAAGCTCGAAACGCTGTTGTCCAGGATCGCAGGAGAGCCGGTGGAGATCCACGGCGCGGGCAGAACCGATGCCGGCGTCCATGCGGCGGGACAGGTCGCAAATGCAAAGTTCCATACTGATCTATCCGATGAAGAACTTCTGCAGACAATCAACCATTATCTGCCGGAAGACATCGAAGTCACCAGCCTCGCGCGGATGCCGGAGCGCTTCCACAGCCGTCTGAATGCGGTGGACAAAACATACGAATACCGTATCGTGATCGATGGCAGAAAGCATGTTTTCGAGCGGAAATACGTGTATTTTCCGGAAGCACCGCTCGATGTGGAAAAAATGAAAGAAGCATCGAAAGCGTTTATCGGAACGTATGATTTCAGGAGCTTCTGTGCCAACAAACGTATGAAAAAATCGACAGTACGGACGATTACCGGAATTGATTTCTGCGAGAAAGACGGGATTCTTATCATTTCCTATACCGGAACCGGTTTTCTGTACCACATGGTGCGGATCCTGACCGGAACGCTTGTGGAGGCCGGGATGGGAAAACGGGATATCGCATCAATGACGGAGCTTCTCAAAGCAAAAAATCGCGAAAGTGCAGGTTTTCTTGCACCGGCATGCGGACTCCTGTTAAAAGAAGTCCGATATGAATAACCGAAATAATCAGGGCAATACACCAGCCTTTTTTGCATAAAAAACCGAAAAAAGGCTGTGAATTGATAAATGCAGCATAGAAAAGAGAAAGGATGAGGTGAAAAGCATGTTTCAGAAGAAAAGAAATACTTTTCATGGCGGCGTTCACCCGTACGAGGGAAAAGAGCTCTCCAAGGACAAACCGATTGTCAAAGCGCAGCCGGGCAACTTATTGTATTACGCAGTGTCACAGCACATCGGAGCGCCTGCTGTGCCGATCGTACAAAAAGGCGACCATGTAAAAGCGGGACAGAAAATCGCAGAAGCGGGAGGATTTGTTTCGGCTCCTGTTTACGCATCGGTTTCCGGCACGGTAAAAGGAATTGAGAAAAAAGTTTCCGCAGCCGGTTCCCCGGTAGACTGTATCGTTGTGGAGAACGACGGGCTGTATGAAAAAGAAGCATTTGAGGAGTGCCCGCACTGGGAAAAACTCGACGCAGATACGATCCGGAACAAGATCAAAGAGGCCGGAATCGTGGGAATGGGAGGTGCAGGCTTCCCGACACACGTCAAAGTATCCCCGAAAGATCCGTCAGCGATTGACCACATTCTCGTCAATGGAGCAGAGTGTGAGCCGTATCTGACGAGCGACTACCGCAGAATGCTCGAGGAGCCGGAAAAGGTGATCGGAGGCTTAAAAATCATGCTGCATATGTTCCCGAAAGCAAAGGGAATCATCTGCATTGAGGACAACAAACCGGACTGTATCACAAAATTCCGTGAGCTGGTACTTCCGGAGGACAACATTGAGGTTCTGGAGCTCAAAACGAAATACCCGCAGGGTGCCGAGCGTATGCTGATCTATGCAGCAACAGGACGAAAGGTAAATTCTTCCATGCTGCCGGCGGACGCGGGCTGTATCGTGGATAACATTGATACCGTGACCGCTATTTACCAGGCAGTCCGCTTCGGCGAACCGCTGATGAGCCGTATTGTTACCGTGACGGGAGATGCAGTACAGAATCCATGCAACTTTGAAGTGCCGGTCGGCATGCTCTTGTCCGAACTTTTAGAGCAGGCAGGCGGTCTGAAAAACGAGGCGGTCAAGATCATCTGCGGTGGCCCGATGATGGGAAGAGCATTGTTTACAATGGATGTTCCTGTTACTAAGACAACATCTGCACTGACCTGCCTCACCGAGGATGAAGTATCTGCGCTGGCACCATCTGCCTGCATCAACTGCGGACGCTGTGTTTCCGTCTGTCCGGGTCAGATTCTTCCGGCCCGCCTTTCTGTTTTTGCGGAGCACGGTGAGGAAGAGAAGTTCCTGAAATATGGCGGAATGGAGTGCTGTGAATGTGGCTGTTGTTCCTTTATCTGCCCGGCAAGACGTCCGCTGACGCAGGAGATCAGCTCAATGCGTAAAGTGCTTCTGGCAAAGAGAAAGAAGAAATAGGGGGACCTTACATATGAATGGATTATTACACGTATCATCTTCCCCGCACGCACGGTCCAAGGTAACGACGGATAAAATCATGTTTGCCGTCCTGCTTGCCCTTGCCCCGGCAGTCTGCGTGGGAATCTGGAATTTCGGCCTTCGGGCACTGCTTTTGATTGTGATTTCGATGGCAGTCTGTCCCCTGACGGAATATCTGTATGAAAAAGGAATGAAGAAACCGGTGACGATTGCCGACGGCAGTGCACTGGTAACCGGTCTTCTGCTGGCAATGAACATGCCGGTGCAGGCACCTCTTTGGATGCCGGTGATCGGTGGTGTGTTTGCAATTCTCGTTGTAAAACAGCTTTTCGGCGGTCTTGGCCAGAACATCATGAACCCGGCGCTTGCAGGAAGATGTTTCCTTTTG